>DATEGV010000168.1:0-7436 GCA_035279925.1 Ktedonobacterales bacterium
GAGCAGCGTGCCGCCGAGCCAGATACTGGCTCCCGCGTCCATCCACGTGGTGACGAGCTGGCTGCCCTTGGTGTCAGCGGTGGCGTAGCATTGGAGGTAGGCGTAGCCGGAGGTGTCGAAGGGGTCTGTGTGCAGGGAGATGCCACTCCAATTGCTGACGCCCATCGTGATGACTGGCTTGCCATGGTAGGTCACGCTGGAGTCGCCGACGGTGTGGCTGCCCCAGGAGCGGTCGGCCCAGCCGGCGGCGAGCGCGCCATCGAAGATGACGATATCGTTGGGGGTACTCATCGGGCCGTCGGGCAGCTTCTGTGGGTGCGGGATGAGACGCGGGACGGGTGTGGGGCTGTACTTGCCGGCGACAAGCTTCTTGATCTGCTTACCGTACTTCAGCTCCGCGATGGCCAGACCGGCGCCGCCCACAACGAGCAGTCCGCCACCGGCAACGAGCAGTCTGCGCCGCGTGATGAAGGGGCTGTAGCGCGTGCTGGCCTTGCTCGCGGCGGTATCAGTCACACTGGGAACCGGCTGTGGCGCCGTCGTGGGCGCCGTTGTGGGTGTCGTCGTGGGTGTCGTTTCTGTCGCGACTGACGCCTCTGCCGACGGAGCGGCGTTTGCCGTGGCGGTGAGGACGGGAACGGTGGGCGTGCTCGCGGCGGTGTCTCTGCCCGGCGCGTCGCCCTGGACGAGTTCCGGGCTATCGGTCTCCATAGGCTGATCGGCCATCGTTCCCACACCCCCACACAGTTCGCGCAATCGAAGCGACCCTCACACCGCTCTCACGTTTCAGCGTAGCACGTCGTGACTGGCGAGTGCGGTGATGATCGGTTGCGGATGGGTGAAGATGGCCGAGTGGGTGAGGAATGGACATGCGGCGGGAGTGTCCACCCGCGTCGGTCAGCCGCCGGATAAATCCGCGCCTGGAGGGCCGCGACCGCTAAGTGCGGCCAAGTCGGACTCGAATCAGACAGAAGCGAGCGGCGAGAACGATTGCAATGAGCCGCTCAGCACCTCTACACAACGAGATCGTGCATTGTGCTCCAGTCCGTACAAAGCAATAGAGCACAATGGTTACCCCTACCCCACACGCGCCGCCGTCTCCGCCTCGCGCGCGTCCGTCGTGGGAGCCGCGTCCTTGCCGGCCGGGCGCGTCACCTTCACGCCGCTCAGTGTGAGCAGCACGAGCAGACCGGAGAGCGCATACATACCGCCCTGCCCGTTCAGCAGGGGAACCGCGCCGACCCGGTCGCCCAGCGTGCTCGCCAGCGCCATCCCCACCAGCATCAGCAGCGACATCAGCGCCGTCGCGATACCCGATATCCGGCCCAGATACTCGTTGGGAACCGCCATCTGCACGCCGCTATCTATGCCAATGCCCAGGCCGACGCTGGGTATCCCCACCACCACAAAGAGCGCCAGCACCAGATTGATCGCCGCCGCGTGCGGGACGAACGCCGGCGTGTCCACGATGGCGAGGTCCACCAGCCCGAAGAGGAACGCGCAGACACCCAGCAGCCGGTACGGCGAGACACGCTTGCCGAACGGCGCGACGATCAGGCTGCCCAGCAGACCGCCGATCGCCTGCGCCGACATCATCAGACCCAGCAGCTCCGGTTTGCCGTGCAGTGTCTTCAGCGCGAAGACCACCAGCAGCACCGAGATGATGCCCTCGCCCAAGCCCATCGCCGCGAAGATCACAAGGTACACCTTCAGGACGCGACTGCCAGGAATCAGCCGCAGCCCCTCCCGCCACTCGCGCCAGAGATTCTTCTCCGCACGCGCCACTGCCTCGACCTCCGGCGTCCGCGCGACGAGAGTCGCTGACTGCTGCGCCTCCGGCCGCGCGTGGATACGCATGAACGCGACGAGCAGCGCGGCGAGACCGAATGAGGCCGCGTCCAGCAGCGTGACGCCACGCAGGCCGGCGAAGGCGACGACGAAACCGCCGAGCGCCGGGCCCACCAGACGCGCGAGATTCTTGTTCAGCGCGTTGAGCGAGTTGGCGCTGATGAGCTGGTCCTGTGGCACGAGTGTCGGCAGGATCGCGCTTTCGGCGGGAGCGTAAAACTGCGAGAGGATACCCTCGAGGACGGCGACGACATAGACGATCCAGAGCGTGTCCTTCGAATGGACGAGAAGCAGCGGGACCAGCCCGACGGCGAGCAGCAGATCGAAGACGATCATCGTACGGCGGCGGTCCCAGCGGTCCACGAAGACCCCCGCGACGGAGGCGAGCAGCACCTGCGGCAGGACAGCGGCCATGAACATGACGCCGGTGGCGAGCGCGGAACGGGTGAGGGTGTAGGTATAGATCGGCAGGCCGATCATCAGCAGCCAGTCACCGGCGAGCGAGATGAAGCCGCCCAGCCAGACCAGCGCGAAGTTGCGGTTGCGGAGCGTCGTGAGCATGGGGTCCCCTTACTTGCCAATCCTGGCGCGTCTTTCCATACTATCCAGTCGGTATACGAATAGTACCTGGAGCGGCGAGTGTGTGTCAAGGGGAGTACGGCAAGGCAACGACGCGACTGCGTCAACATCCTATACTGTCTGCGTGCTTCCATTGCCGCTCGTCACGCGCGGTAAGTAGCCTGAGTAACGCGGCGTCATGGCGTACAGAACTGTGCTAAGATGGAGCGAGGGACGGGTCGCATGCCGAGGAAGATTCGCGAACTGGAGGCGGATCTACGCAAAGTGGGCTTTGAACGCCGGCCAGGTAAAGGCAGCCACCGGCGTTGGGTACATCCCTTGTATCCGGGTCACGTGGCAATGTCAGGCAGAGAAGGTGACGACGCTAAGCCGTACCAAGTCGCACATGTACGAGAGGCACTCCAAACAGTGTATGATGCCCAGAAAGGGAAGCCGTGAGCAAGCATAGTGAACACCATGCCCACTATTCGATGGTGATCGAATGGTCTGACGAAAATCAGGCGTTCATGGTCTCTGTTCCGGAGTTTCCGGGTAACTACACACATGGGGACACGTATGAGGAAGCGGTGAAACAGGGCAAGGACCTGATCGAATCTCTCATCATGTGGACTCGACAGGATGGCAAGCCTCTGCCACTGCCACGAGAGTTCGCCGTACGCTAGCTAACTGTGGACGACCATATCCCATCCATTCCATGGCTTGACGTACACTCGTACAAGCTGACGAATGCTATCGTCTCATCCGTTGCGGCCAGCCATCCCGACCTGATGGCCGCCCTCGTGTACGGTTCCGTCGCGCGCCATGATGAGCGGCCGCTCGATGACGCCTCACCAAGTGACGTGGATCTTCTGCTCATTTTTCGGCTACCTCCAGACGCGCCGCGAATAGATTATGAACGGCGCCTCGCGATCAACCATTCGATAGGTCGGGCGCTCGATTATTGCCCGGACCCTCCCCGCGAGGTACACGTGACTCTTGCCACGGAACGCTTTGATGATTGGGATCCAACTTTTATCGAGAACCTCGCGCGGGAGGGCATCGTGCTGTGGCAACGAGGATCCTTACCTGGCACCCTGGCGAATCTCGCGAGCCGGCCACTATCAGCAATCGAGCGGTGATATGCGCGTGTGAGGATGCGCCACTGGGGTTCTGATCGCAGTATACACGACTCTGCGCGAAAATAAATCGGGCGCATCCCCGATTTTTGCGGGCCCCGTCGCACCGTATACTCCTCCTGGTCGTTCAGCCGGGAGGAGACGCCATGTCCACCGTAACCCCAACCGCCGCGACGCCGGCGCTCCGGAGCAAGCTGCGCCAGACCGCGCGCTCGATCTGCCTCTCCGTGCGGCTCGTGCGTCGCGCCAGCCCACGCCTGACAGCGGGCATCCTCTTGCTCGTCGTCGTGGAGGCGCTGCTGCCCCCGCTGAGCCTGTTGTTCTTTCGGCTCGTCGTGGATAGCGCCATCCCGCCGGGCCGCTTTGCCGTCCAGGACGCAATAGCGCGCGCGTGGACCCCGCTCGGCTGGATCGTCTGCGCGGCCGCCGTCGTCGCGCTGGGCCAGCTGCTCGATCCCATCGCCCAGCTTCTGCGTGACATGGCCGCCGACCGGCTCACCATCTACGTCACCGGTCAGGTCATCCGCGCCGCCAACCGCTGGCGCGGGCTGGCCCGCTTCGAGGACCCCGCCTTCGCGGACGACCTCGAACGCGCGCGGACCTCGGCCAGTCGCGGCGGGTTGGTCATCATGACGAACAGCGCGTACCTCGCCGTCCATATGCTGACCCTTGTGGGCGTGCTCGCGCTCCTGGGCCGGTTGAGTCCGTTCGCGCCCGTTGCGCTGCTCGCGGCGGCGCTGCCCGCGCTGGCCTGGCGCTGGGAGTTTATCTATGCCAATTCGCGTCATCTCTATCTGCAGACGCCCGACGCGCGTCGCCTCGAATACTACCGCGATGTCACGCTGGACCCGGAGCCGGCGCAGGATGTGCGGCTCTACGATCTGGCGCCCTACTTCGGACGCCGCTATCGCGCGCTCTTCGACCAGACGGAGCGCGTCTTCGCCGGCGAGCGCGGCCGCTCCGCACCGCGTATGATCCTCGCGGGCCTCCTGCTGGCGCTGGGGATGGCCGCTATCTTCCTCTACGTCGTGGCGCGGGTGGCGCACGGCGCGCTCACCCCGGGCGACCTCGTGCTCTATGGCGGAGCGCTGGCGCTCGCCCAGAGCGAGCTGAACATCCTGGCGATCTACAGCGGCGAGCTGCCCCAGGAACTCAGCTTTCTACCCGCGCTGTTCCGCATACTGGACGCGCCCGCTGACCTGTCCATGCCCACCCAGCCGTTGCCCGCGCCACGCCCCATCCGCGAGGGCTTCGTCTTCGAGCGTGTGAGCTTCACCTATCCAGGGCAGACGACGCCCACCCTGCGCGATATCTCGTTTCGCCTCGCGCCGGGGAAGTCGGTGGCGCTTGTCGGACAGAACGGCGCCGGCAAGACGACCATCGTGAAGTTGCTGCTGCGCCTCTATGATCCGTCGGCGGGGCGTATCCTGCTCGACGGCCACGATCTGCGCGAATACGACCTCGACGATCTGCGCCGCGAGCTGAGCGCCGTCTTTCAGGATTTCACGCGCTACGAGCTGACCGCAGGCGAGAACATCGGCCTGGGCGACCTCGACCATGCGCACGATGAGCGGGCGCTTCGCGATGCGGCGGCCAGCGCGGGCGCGGACGGACTGCTGGATAGCCTGCCACAGGGAATAGAGACACCCATCGGGCGCGAGTTCAATGGGCGTGACCTCTCCGGCGGCGAGTGGCAGAAGCTGGCGCTGGCGCGCGGAATCCTACGCGGGGGGCAGGCGCTCGTGCTGGACGAGCCGACGGCGGCGCTGGATGTCGCCACGGAATACGCCATCTACCAACGTTTCAACGATCTCACCCGCGCCCGCATGACGCTGCTCATCAGCCACCGCTTCTCCACGGTGCGCATGGCCGCGCGCATCCTCTTCCTCGCCGATGGCCGCATCCAGGAATCCGGCAGTCATGCAGATTTGCTTACCCTGGACGGCGAGTACGCCCGACTGTATCGCCTCCAGGCGGCGCGCTACACCGAGGAGGAGGGATGAGGGACGGTTCACGCAGAGTAACAGGGAGTTAAAACGGAGTCAAAGGGAGATTCTGTCTTTTGTGCTCGCCTCTCTGAAACTCTGCGTGACTCCTTTCAAACTCTGTGTCCTCTGTGTGAACCGTACCCTACTCGTTCCAGTAGGGAGTCACTCGCCCCGTAGAACCGAGGGGTGAGGTCCGTTTACAAGGAGAGGCGACGCATGCGACTCGCGAAAAACCGCCCTACGATCGCTCTGCGTGGGTGGCGGCTGCTGCTGGGCGCGGCGCCTCTCGCGGGTGTCGCTTACCTGTGCCTCGTCGCCACGAGCGCGCTGGCTCCTATCGCGCAGGTCTGGCTGCTCAAGTTGCTCGTAGATCAGCTCACCGGCGAAGGCGCGCATCTTGATGGACGCCTCTGGCTGCTCGCCGGCTCCTACGCGGGTACCTTCCTCGTCCTGCTGGCGCTTGAGCCGCTGGAGGCGACGCTTATCACCACATTGCAGCGACGCTCGGCGGCGGCGATTGACGCGCGACTGATCGGCGCGGGCGCGCGGTTGACGGACCTCACCCGCATCGAGTCGCCGGCGTTCCACGACGAGCTTGGCCTCGTGCGCGAGCGCGCCTTCGGGCTGTACTGGTCGTTCCGGGCGCTGCGCAACGGGATCGTCAACGGCTCCGTGCTGCTGGGCCTGCTGCTGTTGCTCGTGCGCCTGCATCCCCTATTGCCGTTGGCCCTCATCGCCGTTGCCGCGCCCCATGTGTGGGCCGAGCGCCGAGTCGCGGCCGTCAAGTATCAGGCGATGGCCGAGCGGTCACGTACGGCCCGCGAGATGGACTACTGCGCTCACATCGTGACGGAGCCGGAGGCTGCCAAGGAGGTGCGACTTTTTGGCTTAGGTGACTTCTTTCTGCGCCGTTTCGAGGAGCGCAGCGAGCGCGGGCTGGCCGAGATCAACCGTGCGCGGCTGCTGCAACTGCGGCTCTCGCTGCTCTGCGGCCTGCTCTACGCGCTGGCCCTGGGCGGTGGACTCATCTATGTCGCGGCGCGCGCCCGCGCGGGCAGCCTCACCGCCGGGGATGTCGCGCTCTACGTCGGCGCCGTCATCCAGGCACAGACCCGGCTTGCGATTCTCGCTCTGGTCGTCGGCTGGCTCGCGGACTTCCAGCTTCAGGTGCGCGGCCTGTTCACGTTCGTTGATACCGCCCGTCCCGCCCTCGCCACCACGCCGGAACCCGCGCGACTGGCCCCGAACGCGCCGATCTCCGGGGTGATCGCGCGTGACCTGACGTTTCGCTATCCCGGCGCGGAGACACCCGCTCTGCGCGACGCGAGCTTCACGCTGCCCTCTGGGAGCGTCACGGCGCTGGTGGGGCTGAACGGCGCCGGCAAAACGACGCTGACGAAGCTGCTGGCGCGGCTCTACGATCCGGCGGCGGGCACGCTGCACCTGGATGGTCGCGCCCTCCACGAGTACGACCTGGCAAGCCTGCGCAGTCGCATCGCGGTCGTCACGCAAGACTTCGCGCGCTTCGCCCTGACGTTTGGGGAGAACATCGCCGTCGGTGCGGTCGCGCTGGATGGGGAAGCGCTGACGGTGGAGGCGGCGGCGCGGTTGGCCGGCGCGGACGATATCGCCGCAAAGCTGCCCCAGGGCTACGCGACACCCCTCACACGCCGATTCGCGGACGGCGTCGAGTTGTCAGGTGGCGAGTGGCAGAAGCTCGCGCTGGCCCGCGCTGCCATCCGCGACGCCGGTCTGGTCATCCTGGACGAGCCGACGGCCGCGCTGGACGCTGAGGCTGAGGAGCGGCTCTTCGCGTGTTTCCGCGAGCTGGCGCGCGGCAAGACGGCGCTGCTCATCAGCCACCGCTTCTCGACGGTGCGCATGGCCGATCAAATCCTCGTGCTGG
>DATEGV010000169.1:0-8976 GCA_035279925.1 Ktedonobacterales bacterium
CTCGTGGCGCAGAGCGCCGCGTACACCGAGCCGGCGCCTCCGCCCGAACCGGAACCCGCGCCTGTAGCAGACGACGAGCCAGAACCGGGCGACTACGCCGGACGACTGGATCGCGCCCGTGGACGGCGGGCTAACGGCCAACTGGACGACGCGCTCGGCGAGTACCGCGTGATCCTGAAGAACGCGCCGCATCTGCTGGCGGAGGTCGTCTCCGAGTTACAAGAGAGCATGATGGCGGCGCCCGAGAATCCAGAGGTTCATCGCCTGCTCGGAGACGCGCGTATCCGCGAGGGCGACTATCTCAGCGCGCTCGAATCGTACAATCGCGCGGTCGCGCTCACGCAAGCGCAGGGTATGTAGCGGGCGGTCCTGAGAGAGCCGCGAAGACGACGCCCTGAAGACCAAACCGGGAGGATGCGCAATGGAGACGGTACTGCAGCGACTGATGGAGATCGAAGGGGTGACGGGAACGCTGCTCGTCGGCAAAGATGGGTTGGTGGTCGCGAGCACGATGGAAGGCGACGATGAGGAGTTCCTCGCGGCGATGGCCGCCGCCTGCTATGACGCCTCCATTCGCTACATAGACCAGCTTGGCATGGGCGACGTGCGCCACGCGATGTTCGAAACCCGCGGCGGCACGATTCAGATCACCGACGCGGGCGAACTGCTGTTAGTGGTGCGCTCGACCTACCAGGCGAACATCGGACGCATTCGGATGGAGTCCGGGCAGGCGTCGCTCAAACTGGCCGAACAAATCGCGACGTACTGATGAGTCGTCGGCCTGCCGCTCCATCTCCACTTGCCGCGCGCGGGGCCGGTCTGGTACGGTACTGAGGGTTGTTTCGGCGCAATCCCGCCTTCATACATATAGAGGAGCGCACTCGTGGACATGGAACGCACCCTGATCATCGTCAAGCCTGATGGCGTCCAGCGCGGGCTGGTGGGCCAGGTGTTGGAGCGCTTCGAGCGGCGCGGCCTCAAGTTCGCCGGCCTCAAGCTGATGCGTATCTCGCGCGATCTGGCCGGGCGCCACTATGCGGAGCATCAGGGCAAACCCTTCTACGAGGGGCTGGTCGGGTTCATCACGTCAAGCCCCGTGGTGGTCGGCGTGCTGGAAGGCCCGAACGCCATCGCCCTCACCCGTACGATGATGGGCGCGACGAATCCCGCCAACGCCGTTCCCGGCACTATTCGCGGCGACTACGCGCTCGTCGTCAGCAACAACATCATCCACGGCTCTGACGGCCCGGAGTCGGCGGCGCGCGAGATCAGTCTGTTCTTCACACAGGATGAGCTGCTGAGCTACGAGCTTGCGACGGACACCTGGGTCTACGGCGAGTAGGCGCGACTCAGCCGAGCGAACGTCGTTAAGGAGCGCACGTCATGGCGGAGACGCGCTCCATCTCGTTTCGGCCCCTGCGGCTCGACGACCTGCCGCGGATGTTCGCCTGGCGCTCCGCGGAGCATGTCATTCGCTGGTGGCGCCCTATCTCCTACGAGGAACTCGCCACCGAGTGCGCCGAGCTGATTGCCGGCGTTGAACCGGTCTACCCCTTGGTGATCCTCCACGGCGACCAGCCCATCGGGTTCATCCAATGGTATCGCCTCTGGAACGCCGGCGTCGTTATATCTCCATCGTACGCGCGTCTCCCACCCCCGATATCCCAGGCAACCGCCGCCATTGACCTGTTCATTGGGGAGCGGCGGTTTGCGTATCGCGGCCTCGGCTCGGTGATCGTCCATGCGCTGCTACGCGAGCGAATCTTCGCCGAGCCGGACATCACCGGCTGTATGATCTCACCTGATCCCGCGAACGCCGCCGCGATCCGCGCGTATACCAAAGCGGGCTTTCAGTATGTTGGTGTGATCGCCGTGGAGGAGACCGGTGAGGAGGAGTACGTGATGTATCTGGCGCGTGAGGAGTTTGCGCGGATATGAGATGGTCAAGCGGGCCGGTTGCGGCGGAGGTCGCTGAGGGGAATCGGCGGATGCGGGTGGCCGGCGCGGCCGGCCTCGGCGAGCCGCCAGCACTGGGCGCGGCTGGTCAGGCACTTTTCCTGCTCATCGAACGTCTCCGGCGGCGTGTTGCGCAGGCAGTACACCTGATACATCGGCTCGCCGGCGTCTGGGTTCGCGCCGGCAAACCAGCGCACGCGATAATTCGGGCAGCCGGTGCGGTGCCGCCGCCAATTGACGCTATCGCGTGGGTTTTCGCTCAGACTTTCGACGACCGTGCTCATGGAATGCGCTCTTGCCTCTCGTCTCGCCCGCACTGGCCGGCGCATCGTGCGCGGCAGCCGCGAGAGCAGCGGACTGGTGCCATTATAGACGCTCAGTTCGCGCGCTGGCAAGGGAAATCCGTCGGCACGGTAGGGCCAGGACGCGCGCGACGTGTAGAATATGGCTGAGCCGATGAGACGCCCACGCCCGCCGGCGCAAACGGCCCGCGCCCACATGACACGATAGAGAGAGGACACGCGCATGCCCGCCGCTGAGGGCGACCAGCCCATGCCATACCACCGTCGCAATGAGGCGGGAGACCCTCCATCCTACTCGCGGTCGCGGCCCCCGGATGACTCCGGCGCGATACCTCGCGTGCCGTGGACCTACGCGCAGACCATTCGTGGCGCGCTGGCCACGTTGCTGCCGTGGGTCGCGTTCGCCGTCGTCAGCCAGCTCGGCTCGTCGGGCCAGAAGGCGGCGAGTCGCCCGCTCCCGCGTGGGCAGGACCTTGCCGGCGGCGTCTCATTCTTTATCTTCACCATCATCCTTGAGGGCGCGTTCGTCATCGCCCCGTTCTACTATGCGCTCTCGAAACGCGCTCCCGGTGTCACTGTGCGCGACGGCTTGTACGGCCTCGGCTTCCGACGGACGGCGCTCGGTCCGGCCATCGCCTGGGTGGTCGGCGGGCTGATCGTCGTGCTCCTCGGTAGCGACCTCTACGCTATCATCGTCCACGCGCTCAACCTGCACGCGCTGACAAACACGGACACGCTGCTGCAAGAGGCCAAGACGATGCCGCTGACGGTCATCGGCGCGCTGGCCGGCTCGGTCTTCGTGGCTCCACTCTGCGAGGAGATCTTCTTCCGGGGCTTTCTGTTCGGGGGTTTGCTTCGCGGCATGCGGCCTGTCGTCGCGGTGGTGGTCTCGGCGCTGCTCTTCGCGATTGCGCATGCGCTGATCGGCTCGTTCGCGCCGCTGCTGCTGATCGGCCTCGTGCTCGCGGTAGTCCGCTGGCGCACCGGCTCGCTCTGGCCGGGGATGGCGCTCCATCTCTGCAACAACGCGCTGGCAACGATTCTGGTGATCTCCGCGTTGAAGTGACAAAGTCGCCTCCAGGCGCTCAACACGGCGCGAGGAGGCGTACGCTTGTATAGTGACGGACGGGAGAGCCGGGCGCGACCGCGCCGCATGGAGTCTAGGTGGTCATCCTGACCAACTCCCGGGGCAGTCGCTGTGTTCAGGCGCTGTCGCCTAATAGATAAAGCTGACTCCCGGTCCGGTGTGGGCGTAGCGGTAGCTGACGATGCCCCACCCGCCGCCATTCCAGTAGAACGACATCTCGCTCACCAGGAACCAGCCGTTTCCATAGACGGCCTCCACGTGCGCGGCATGCCCGCCGCCACTGGCGCCCTGAACTCCCGGCTGGAAGACGGCTGTCGCGCCGACCGCGGGCGAGTACCCCGTGCGCAGGCCGTATCGTGGCGCGTTGTACGCCCACTGCGACGCCATGCCAAGCTGCATCAGCGGCTCACCCTGATGGCGATACCACGCGTACCATGTGCAGGCGCCGAAATACCCTCCGTACGGGTCGCCCCGGAAGTCGCCCATACGATAGGCGTAGAGGCCGGGCGGCTGGACCCACTGGCCGATGTTGCCGGGCGGCGGCAGAATGACCCCGCCTCCACCAACTCCACCGCCTCCGCCACCGGTGGAATGGTGGACGGTGACATGCCGGACGACACCGACGGATCCAAAGTTAGGCACCCAGGCCGGATTGTCGGAGACCAGGCGAGTCCCTGAGCGGTGAAAATGTTGGGTGCAGTGGTAGGCTCCGTTTGCCCATCCATAGCAGAGCCAGCCGTGCTGGACCGTGTAGCCTCGTTGGTAGGAGAGGCTGGACGGCGAGGCGTGCGCCGTGGTGGAAAGAGCGGTCGGGGCGATGGTCAGCAGCCCCAGTGCGCCCGCGGTGGCAATGCCGATACGTGTCATCTTGCTGAGTCGTCGCGCGGAATGCGTCAATGTTGCGAACGTCAACGTGGAACCTCCTTCGGCGTCATGCGCGCTGTGCGCACGAAGCCATCGCGGCTTGCGGCGCCGCGACCGTTTCCCTCCTCGAGGGATCGCGTCTCCCACGCGCCCCCGTTACTTGCGGCGGCCCGTCGTGGGTCGTCGCGCCAAACTCCAGCTTTGTCCCGTCACGAGCGCTGACATCCTCTGGTTGGTTGTGGCCGTTCGGAGGCATGTCGTGCGCACGAGGGGGAATGTACCTGATTCGTGTCAAGAAAAGCCCGTCAAACAGGAGGACACTAGCCAAAAAGTACTATATTTGTATCAATTGCGACGGTACGCAAAAACTCATCCTCAGTCTGCGGAGGGAGTGACAAACCGTTCCAAACATGGGCCGCGCGAACACGCGACAGAGCGCGCCCGGACACGACGAAACCCCGCGACGGTGGTCACGGGGTTCGGCGCCGGCGGCATATTCTGCTGATATGGCCGCCATGAGACGGGACTGGCCGGGGTGTCGTCCTCCGCGATGATTCAGGTCATCGTGACCGCGTCATCGGCGGGCGACATGTGCTTCTTAGTAGATGAAGCTGACCCCATAGCCGGTGTGGACGTAGCGGTAGCTGACGCGCGCGAATCCGGCGCCCCGCCACGTGAAGTTCATCTCGGAAATCAGCAACCAGTTGCCGCCCGGATAGACCGCGACGACTCGGCCGTAGTGACCGCCGCTGCTGGCTCCCTGGACGCCCGGCGCGAAAACAACGGTCGCGCCTGGTCGCGGAGTCGTGCCACGCGCATAGTTGCCCCAGAGCAGGTTCGGGCGGCTCGGGTTCATCACCTCAGGCCACCAGTTGCACCACCCGAAGCCGGCGCGGTAGACGTAGTTGGCGGGGTTGACGGAGTACACGCCGGCGTAGCAGCTCGGCGGCACCTGCCATTGGCTCGGCGTTCCGTTGAAATACTGCGTGGAGCGGCACGGCTCACCGGCGTTATTGCCGGACTGCACGCGCTGCGTCGGAGCGGGGTTGCCCGTGCCGGCGGCGTGTGTCGGGCTGCTGGCGTGGCTGACGCCACCCACGTTGGGTACCCACGTTGGGTTGTCAGAGACCAGCGTGCCGCCACTGTGATGCCAGTGATGCGTGCAGTGGTACGCGCCATTGTTCCAGCCGTAGCAGAGCCAGCTTCCCTGCACCGAGTACCCGCGTTGGAAGCGAAGTCCAGGCGCCGCGCTCGCGGTCACCATGGATACGAAGGCCATAGCGAGGACGGCGGTCCCCAACAAGGCCGAGACTCCAAAGGCAAGCGTCTTCTTGCCGCGGAATGAACGTGACGTCTCACCCTGAGACGTCTGAGTCTGCGTGTTGAAAGTCAAAACAGAACCTCCCTTTGGCCCGCCGGAGCGGAGCCATCGCGGCTGCGATACCGCGATTGTTTGCCCTCCTCGAGGATCAGCGCTTCCACGCGCCGCCTCGTCGTGTACGGCGACCTCCCTTGGATCGCCGTGTCCAACAACCAGCAGTTCCCGTCGTGTCACTCGCCACATATGGACGCCTTGCGGCGGACCATGTGTAACGAGCACGAGGGGGACTGTACCCGATGCGGCGCAAGATTTGCCCGTCTTACGGGCTGGCGGTAGCCAATATGTGCTAGTGGACGAGCTTGATGTCGTCTCTTTGCCCACTCGTCCGTTAGCCGGCAACAAGCGACGGGTTGCGCTCCTCGGTGACCTGCTCGCTGGAATGCTATACTCTGCTTTCGGGGGGCTTCACGCGGGACACGGAGAACTGGGTACTCATGAGTCGGATGGCCATTGTCGCGCGTCTGGACGTCGCGCCCGCCCGGCGCGCGCTCCAAAGGGCGCATCATGCGCTGGCCGGCCTGCCCCCCGCCGTAACCATCCTTGGCCTGGGGTGTATGCTGCTCGCCGCGTCCAGCGATGTCGCCAATACGACGGACGCGCCGCGCCGTGGCGGTCCCGGGCCCGCGCTGTTGCTGTTCGTGACGCTGCTCGGCGCGTTCGCCTGTTTCGTCGCCGCCGCGCGCTCCGGGCTCGCCGCAAGCCACACAAATGCGCCGTCCAGCGCGGACCGTACACGTAAAGCCAGTCGAACGAGCCTCGCGCGGCTGCTGATCTATCCCGTGTTGCTCTGGTCACTCTTCACGGCGACACAGACCGTAGGTATCCTCTGGCGCGGCGGAGTCCATGCCCTCACCGTCACGCCGACGCGCTACGGCAGTGACGACATGTACTACAACCACTACAACGCCTGGCTCGTGTTGCATGGCAAGAACCCCTATGCGGGGGAGTGGCTCACGGCCGAGGTCAGGTACTTTGGGGATCGCGCCTACACACCCATCGCGCGTGGCGAGTTCGCCGATCCGCGTCGGTATCCCTCGCGGGCGCGGATGGACGCGGTCGTCGGCGCATACCTCGCGGACCCGCGCACGCTGCCGCCGGAGCTGAATCCCGCGACGACGCATAGCTACCCGGCGGGAGCTTTTCTCACCGCCCTGCCAACCGTCTGGGCCGGTGCGCCCAGCATCGCCATCACGCAGATCGCGCTATTGGTCGCGCTCATCGCGCTGCTCGTGGCGCTTACCCCGACTGCTTCGGCGCGGATCGCGCTGGCGCTGCTGCTCGTGGCAACGGCTGACGGCGCGCGTCAAGTCACCGGCGCGGACTTCGAGATCTGGCCGCTGGCGTTTCTAATCGCTGCGTGGCTGCTTGGCGACCGCCGACGCCTCTCCGCGATCGCACTCGGTGTGGCCTGCGCAATCAAGCAGACGGCATGGATCGCGGCGCCGTTTTATCTGATCTGGATCTGGCGGGAGCGCGGCCGGACGGAGGCGTTGCGGCGCGCGGCTATCGCGGTGGCGACATTCCTGGCGATCAATCTGCCGTGGATCATCGCCTCACCGGGCGCGTGGCTGGCGAGCATGGCGCTGCCGGTCAGATTGCCCCTGCTGCCGGATGGCAGCGGCGTAGTCGGACTGTCGTTGACGGGTGTGCTGCCGCTCTTTCCGTCGTGGGTGTACTCGCTACTCGAGGTCGCGGTGTTCGCGGGCGCGCTGGTGTGGTACTGGCGGCGGCAGGTGCGGTACCCCTACGCCGGCCTGGCGCTGGCGCTCGTTCCCTTGCTGGCGGCGTGGCGCAGCTCCGAGCGCTACTTCGAGCTTCTGCCGATCGCCGCGGTGGCGCTGGTGGTGTTGAGCCTGCGCGCGGCCCGACCGGAGCTCGCCGCGCCACATGCTCCTTTGGCTCCCCCTCTCCTCGCGGGAGAGGGGGCCGGGGGGTGAGGTCCGCTCTCCGGTTCCCCCTCTCCTTGTGGGCGAGGGGGCCGGGGGGTGAGGTCCGCTCTCCGGTTCCCCCTCTCCTTGTGGGCGAGGGGGCCGGAGGGTAAGGTTCGCGCGGCTAGCGCGTGGCTCCTACACGTTCGGGAACACGAAGAACAGGGCGGAACGTCGGCAGCATGACAGCGCCACCCGAGACGCTTTCAAGGATGCCGGCCATCGCGGTGTACCAGGCGGCGATTGCTGTCAGGACGCCTACCCAGCCGCCGAGTTTGGTCCAGCCGTTTGGGTTGACGGCGGTGGCTTTAGTGGTGAACGCGCCCAACATGAGCAGGATGTAGGTGATGAACAGGAGCACGAAGACCGTCGAGAGCGCGCCGTTGAGGCGCAAGGCTCCCAAGGTCAGGATGCCGGTGACAATTGCCCAGGACATCAGGTAGAACCCAACCGCCCGATTGGCGGTTCCCGCATCCAAGTGGGTGCCGAAGCCAGGGATGAGAATCGCCGCGAAGGAGAGCCAGAACGCGCCATATGACGTGAACGCGACGGCTCCAAAGGTGTTGCCCGCGCGGAACTCCCACATGCCGGCGGCGAACTGTGCGATGCCGCCATAGAAGACGGCGAGGCCGATAACGAGGGTTTCATTACCCGGTTTGAGCACATGGGCGTTGACCAGGCTGAGAATGAATGTGGTGACACCGAATCCCAACAAGCCCAGCGGCGCGGGATTCGCGACTTTGGTTTCCGACACGCTGAAACGCTCCTCTCCGGCAAGGATACGCGGGCCTCTGATCCCGCAAAAGATAACGCGCCTGAGATGAGTCGCCACTTCCTACAAGCGAGGAGTGGGGACAGCGAGGCTTACCACTAGAGAGTCCGAGGGGTGCTGCCTCCTTTCCCGCGCGAGTTGCGGAGATAGACCGGCCAGGTTATCGGAATCGGTCGCCGACGCCGGCCCGTCGGGTTATCGTCAAGTGTAGCACAAGGCAAGCGATATTTGAAGATTGTAATCGCATCGTGATGCAACGTTGCCCGGCATGCTAGAATGTCAAGCAAGAGCGCGAGCGTCCAGCGTCGCGCCATGTTCGTGCGGGTTGAACCGGTCCTAAAGGGGGCAGCCATGACGTCTTCTCAGGGTTCCTCAGAGGCAGCTACGACGATAGACGCGCTCTTACAGGAGAGCCGGGTGTTCGCGCCAAGCGAGGCGTTTGTGGCGCAGGCGAACATCGCCGACCCCTCGGTCTACGAACGCGCCGCCGCCGATCCGCAGGCCTTCTGGGCCGAGGCCGCGCGCCGCCTCGACTGGTTCACCCCGCCCACCCAGACCCTGGAGTGGGATCCCCCCCACGCGAAGTGGTTCGGCGGCGGCGCGCTCAACGCCTCCTACAACTGCGTGGATCGGCACCTCAAGAGCTGGAGAAGAAATAAAGCGGCGATTATTTGGGAGGGGGAGCC
>DATEGV010000170.1:0-5554 GCA_035279925.1 Ktedonobacterales bacterium
ATCCATACTCTGAGCAGGACGGAGTGAACCGGCAGCTCGATGGAAGGACGATGGAAAAGGTGCGTTGGTAGAAGCGTATCAGCCCCATACCGACATATCTCATGGCCTGCTGTCCTGATCTCTGGTGTCTCGTGTCAGTCCGGCTCGCTCGAACAGCGCGCCAAGCTCGGCGGTGAGCGCGCCATACTCGGCGGTCGCCGCGGCGGGACGCGCGTTCACTACAATGTCCCACCCCGGGGCGAGCGTCGTCAACCGCGCCCGTACCCCTTCGCGCAGGCGCCGCTTGACGCGGTTGCGCACGACGGCCCCGCCGACGCGCTTGCTCACGATGAAGCCGACGCGCACGGGCGGCTTGGCCTCAGCATGCGCCACTGGATCGGGAGCGGGGCGGGGCGCGTAGCTGACCGCGAGCAACGAGCCACCGGTCCGACGGCCATCACGACGCAGACGCGCGAAATCGAGCGGCGAGCGCAATCGGTTGGCGCGCTGAAAGCGCTCCCGTCCAGATATACGCGCGATTCGCTCGGAGTGTTTCATCTACTATTCAGTACACACAACATGCGTCTCGCGGGCGGCGCGGGCCAAAGACCAGCGACGAACCAGCGCGAGACGCACGGAGACGGACGGAATGAGGCCGACGAGTGGACCGTTTAGACGACGGTCAGACGCCAGCGCTGCTTGAGTCGGCGGCGTTGGAGCACTTTGCGGCCATTGCGGGTGCTCATGCGCTTCATAAAGCCGTGCTCACGCTTTCGCGGGATGCGTTTCGGCTGCCAGGTTCGCTTCATGGTGATCTACCCAATACCCCTTCCACGCAAGTTACCACGTCATTATACCGGCTGCGCCCGCAGGGTGTCAATCAACGGGACTGTCAGAACCTACCCCCCCAGGCCACAGAACCTCACCCCCCGGCCCCCTCTCCCGCGAGGAGAGGGGGAGCCAGAGCGCAGCCGCCAGCGAGATGAGACTACCGGGCAGGAGGGCGGCGAATAAATTCGCGCCTGGATGGGCCGCGGGTCGTGTTGTCGGCCCGCGCGGGTTGGGACTCGGGATGGCTAGCGCCTTCTGTTTCGAGCGTTCGGAAGCGTGGCCTGTTGGCCGCCAGTTGCGTCACCGACCGCCTCATTGTCGTGTATCTCGACGTTGGGATCTATTCGTACATCGTGTGGCGGCTCAAGACGTGGTTCGTCGGGACGCTCAATGGCGGCGCGTCGTATGTCCTCCACCGGCGCGAGAGCGACATCAAACGGCATCATACCGCAGGCCAGCGCGACCTCGACGAAGCGGCGGAGGGTGACGGAACCGGAGAGGTCTCGTTCGAGGCGCGCTATGGAGGACTGTTTCGTGCCAAGCCGCTCGGCAACCTGCGCCTGGGTCAGGCCGGCGTCGCGGCGAGCATTGAAGAGCGCGAGCATCGCACGTGTGAGAAAGCTCTCTTTGAGATACTCCCGTGCGGCCTCATCATCATTTTCGAGAAGATTACGAATAGCGTCGTCAACCGTCCCCGTTACTTCGGTGTCTTCGCTCATACCTTCTTCTCCCGTTTCAACTGGTCCCATAAAGCTTTCGCTCGCTGTTGAGCCAATTCGGTTTCGGTCCGATTGTTCATCCGCGTCTTCTTCCACGCATGTACCCAATACGCTCGGTCTTTGCCGATGAGAAAAGTCATGGCGAGTCGGTAATCTGATCCAGCGCGGATCTGGCAGACCCGATACTCGCCGGGAGCCGCGCTCAGTTGTTTGAAGTCGAAGCCGGGTGATATGTCTTGATTCGTTCTGCTGGCCTTCCAGACTCGCTCAAACTCCTGAGCGGTCGCAAGAACGCGCGTGGTGTTTACTGTTCCCAACGCTGCGATGGCCTTGTCGAACTGCTTCGTGCGGTTGAACGAGGTACTTTCGCGCGCATTACCTTCGGACGACGTCCGCTGACCATTTCTCGACTTCGCCATCATGTTCCCAATCACTATAACACATACGTTATACCGGCATCCACTGTTATAGGCCGCTATATACCGTCACGCACCCTCATAACTCTCACGCTCATCGAACGACACGGGCTGCCTTGCCGCCTCCGTTTCCCCACTCTGCGCACTCCCGTATCTGCGCCAGCAGCGCGCTCGTCGGCGGCATCCTGAGGCACGAGGCGGCCGGAGCAGGCGCATGCGCTGGCAACAGTTTGCGGGCGGCATAGCGACAGTATAGACCAGCGCGAGTAGTGCAGCAATCTAACGGTACGAGGAGGGGAGGCATCCGTACCGGCACGGTTCACCACCGGCAAGGGCGGCGCGCTAGGGGGCCTGCTACAATATTCCCCATGAACATCGCCGACTTCGACTACCACCTGCCGCGGGAGCTGATCGCCCAGACGCCCATCGAGCCGCGCGACAGCTCGCGCCTGCTCGTCATCCACCGCGAGACACAGACCATCGAGCACCGCGTCTTCACCGACATTGGCGCGTACCTGCGGCCCGGCGATCTGCTCGTCGCCAACCAGAGTCGCGTGCTGCCGGCGCGGCTGCGCGGCGAGAAGGCCGACACCGGCGGCTCCGTCGAAGTCCTGCTGCTCTCCGCGCGGGGCGACCTCGGACCCGATACCTGGGAGGCGCTGGTGCGTCCGGGCCGGCGCATCCATGTCGGCCAGCGCATCAGCTTTGGCGCGGGCGCGCTGGAGGCTGAGGTGCGCGAGCGAACCGCCGCCGGAGGGCGCATCGTCCACTTCGTCGCCCGCGATGGCGATGTGCCCGCCGCGCTCAGCGCCCTCGGCACGATGCCGCTGCCGCCCTACATCCACACGCCGCTGGCCGACGCCGAACGCTATCAGACGGTCTACGCCCGCGAGCCGGGGTCAGCCGCCGCGCCCACCGCCGGCCTGCACTTCACGCCGGAGTTGCTGGCGCGTCTGGAGGCGAGCGGCGTCGGCGTCGCGTATGTGACGCTACACATCGGGCTGGACACCTTCCGGCCCATCGCCGAGGAGAATCTGGACGCGCACGTCATGCACTCCGAGGAGATCGAGGTGACGGCGGCGACGGCGGCGCGGATCAACGCGACCCGCGCGGCGGGCGGGCGGATCGTCGCGGTGGGAACGACGGCGGTGCGCACGCTTGAGGCCGTGGCGGCGCTGGCCGCCGAACGCCACGAGTCGCAACCAGCGCGGACGAGCGCGGATACGGAGGGCGGCGCGGAGACCGTCATCCCGTATCGCGGGCGCACCGCGCTCTTCATCCAGCCCGGCCATACGTTCCGCGCCGTGGATGTCATGCTCACCAACTTCCACCTGCCGCGCTCGACGCTGGTCGTGCTGGTGAGCGCGTTCGCCGGCCGCGAGCTGATTCTGCGCGCCTATGCGGAGGCCGTCGAGCGCCGCTATCGCTTCTACAGCTTCGGCGACGCCATGCTCATTGTGTGAGATTCACGGCTTGACGATGAACATGGCGAGCGGCCGGCGAATGAATTCGCGCCTGGAGGGCCTTCGGCCGCGAAGTCCGCCTGCGCGGACTAGGACCAGACGGGCGCGGACAGCGCTTCTCGGCGCGTTGTCATCACGACGGGCTTCAGCCCGCGTCCCGTCTCGCGCGCCGGCCATTCATGGCCGCGAGACCTGGCCAGGACTTGACTTGGCTCACGGCTTGACGATGAACGTCGTGCTCGCCGTCGCCGTCTGCCCCTGCCAGTTGGCCGTCACGGTCGCCCGCGCCGGCCCGACGCAGCGCGTCTTCGGCACGAAGGTCCACGTGTAATCGCCGTTGGCGTCGGCGCTCACCCGCGCCTGGAGCGTCACGGCGCCCGTCGCCTGATCGCCGCCGCAGTAGGTGATGGTCAGCGCGAGCGTGGCGAAGGGCTGCGTATGCACGCAGATCTGTCCCCGCACGAAGACCTGCGCCCAGGCGCATGTGAATGTGACCGTGAGTGTGGCGGGGAGCGGCGTGGGTGTCGGTTGCGGGAGCGGTGTCGCCGTCGGCTGGGGAACCGGCGTGGGCGCGACGATGGGCGCGGAGGTTGGGGCGATGGTTGGGGTGGGTGTCGGTGTCGTCACGATGACTGGGGGCAGCCCACCATAGACCTGCACGAGATTTGACGGCGGCTTGGCGCTGTGATGCGAGGATGAGCCGCCGCCGGCCCAGAGCCAGCCCGCCGAGGAGATGACGATCAGTGAGGCCAGCAGCGCGAGGTACAGCAGCTTCATGTACGGCGTCGTGGGACGCGGGAGGCGAACCGCGCGCAGCCTGCGCGCCTGGGCGCCTAACCACGCCGTGAGCGCCACCAGCCACACCGCGACTGTCTCCATCACCGGTCGCCGCGCCATCGCGCGAGCCTGCCCGCGCGCCGACTCTAGCCCTGTGCGCGCCCGTGCGCTTGCCGACGCCAGCCCTGCGCGCGCGCGAGTGAGCGCGACCGTTGCCCCCGTTGAGGAACGCGCGGCGATGGTGGTCAGCCGGGGCGTCAGGCGCGATAGAGGAACCGTCAAACGGGGCGTGAGACGCGCAACGCCGGCGACACGTGGGGCGGTGTCGGCGTCGGTGGTGTCGGCGAGCGGGACCGTGATGACGGCGGGGCGCACCACCACACGCGGCCGCTCGAACGTTGGCTCAGCGTCGGGGGCAAGCGCGAAGGCCGCCGCCTCACCCAGCGTGTGGACCGCCGCCAGTTCACGCATCCGCGCGATGGTCCACTCATAACCCAGCGCCGCCGCCACGCGCACCGCGTCATGCGGCAGCAGCCAATCCAGGTGGAGTTCGCGCCCGTCCTGGCTTAGGATGACGAGATTGATCGTCACGCCGTGGCCGCTGCGCGGAACGAGATCACGGACCTGCGCGCGCGCGACGGTCCAGCGCGGTCTGCGCGAGAGGCCATGGAGTGATTTCAAGTGGATGCGCTCGTCCGCGATGATGACGCGACCCTGCCGGCATCGCGCCTGTCTCGGCTTGCCTGTTGCCATAGCCCTTCGCCCCCGCTCCTTCCTCGACGCCCCAAAAGCCCCAACCTATTAGGACGAACGGGCCATCGAAAAAGGTACATATGGGCGCGCATGCTATGGGAAGATGGGAGGGTGTCCTCATCCCCCTTCCCCTTCCCCTTCCGAGGGGAAGGGGAGCTAGCGTCTCGACGTTCCGGGCAGGTTCCCCCTCGCCCCACGGGGACACGTCAGCGCGAGCAGCGCAGCTGCGAGAAGCAACGCCCGGCGTCGCGCAGCCGGCGCCCGAGCGCAGCGGGGGCAGGGAGTGAGGACATTCATGGGGCGAGGCGCGCTTCTGGCTCCCCTACCCGTCGGTGCGGGAAGGGGTCGGGGGTTAAGTGCGGTCCACTTACGGTTCGGCCGGCTCCACGTCTGGCTCGGCGGCGAGATCCTCCGTGCGGTCGGAGCGCGCCGCGTCGCCCTCCTCGTCCTCGGCCATCGGCAGCGCGGGGAGTTCAGGGAGATCGGGAAGCTCGGCGGCCGGCGTCGTCATCGAGGGAATCGCCCGGCTCTGCGCCACGCTGCCACGCAGCATCGCGCGCCACGCCGTATCCAGCATGGGACGCAGCCGGCCCAACCGCGCGCGAACCTCGATCAG
>DATEGV010000171.1:0-2320 GCA_035279925.1 Ktedonobacterales bacterium
AATCCGAAGATATAGACGGTCAGGGGGGGATAGTTGGGCAGGTAGCCGTAGCGGGTGGCGTTCACCACGTCGGTGGTCGAAGCGACCGTATAGAAATGAAAGAAGTGGTGATCGAGGAGCCGCCCCCACGTCACGTAGGCCTGCAAATCGTGGAAGAAGCCGTGGAACGGTGAGAGGACCAGCCGGACGAGCAGGGCCGCCGCCAGCAGCGCGAGCAGCGCCTTGCCATCGGGTGTGCGCCGCCAGCGGTCCAGGCGCGCACGGAGTTCGCGCGCACGTGGCGCGAGGCGTCGCGATATCATCATCCCGCGGTCGCCGTGGGCAGCGGCACGACAGCGCCGATGGTGACGCTATCTATGCGCCACACGCTCCCCTGCTTGACGACTTTCAGTGTCTGCACCTGCGCAGTCGTCATGTCGGCCTGGCGCGTCACCTGGACGACGATGGTCGCCGTGGAACCCTGCACCGTCTTGCTCGTGACCGGATACGCTTCGACCGCCCCGTTGAGCTGGTCGAGGCTGCTGTTGCGGTCGGTGAACACGTCCTGGGAGATGCGCCCTTTTTGCGGCGTCGTGAAATACGAATACGCCTCAATGTAGTTGCGTTGATGCAGCGCGCTGTAATACTGCTGGACGACGGTGGCCGGATCGCCAAGCTGGTCGCGCACCCAGAAGCTGCCCGCGACGACGGCGACGGCGCTGGTCGCGCAGCCGATCACCATCACCACCGCGACGACGCCAAAGATCAGTGTGCGCAATGTCGAGCGCCTGGGCGTGCGGCGGCCGATCTGGTTGCGGCTGCTCGACGCGGAGAGCGCGCGTGTGCGCTGGCTGACGTCAGGGCGCTCCGCAAGCTCACGCCGGCGGTGCTCGACGAGCAGGGACAAGTCCTCACGATGCATGCGATCTTTCATGCGGCGGCCTCCCGGTCAGTAGCGCCATTGCCTTCGTCGCCAGATGCTTTAAGCGCATCGTTCCTGGGCAGTGTAGGGCGCCGTCCTACATAACGCAATGAAAATGGTACGGAACACCCGGTCCAACCGCCGAACAAGCGCCGCAACGGCATATACTGAGGGTATGCGCGACCCATCCGCCACCTCATTCCACTACTCACAGGACCGCCCGATGTCGCTCACCGAACAAATCAAGGAACGTGCCTACGCGCTAGGTTTCGACGCGATTCGTGTGACCTCCGCCGAGCCGTTCCCAGAGGCCGAGGCCGCGCTCAAATCGCGTATCGGCGCCGGACTGATGGACGGGCTAGATTGGTTCACGGCCGCGCGGGCGGAGGTGTCGGCCAATCCGCGCGCGCTGGCCCCGTCGGCGCGATCCGTGATCGCCCTGGCCACATTCTATCTAACCCAGGAGCCGTCCGACCCGACGCAGCCCGGCGAGCCACACGGGCAGGTCTCCGCCTACGCCTGGGGCGACGACTACCACGACGTGATTCGCAAGCGGCTGGACGCGCTGGCGGCGTACATCCGCACGCTCGGCGAGAGTGAGGGCGAGGAGAAGACGATTGTCTTCGTGGACACCGGGCGCATGGTGGATCGCGCGGTGGCGCAGAGGTCCGGCCTGGGGTGGTACGGCAAGAACACGATGATACTCACCAAGGGGTGGGGTTCCTGGGTCTTCCTCGCGGAGATCGTGACGGGGCTTGCCCTGGAGCCGGACGCGCCCCTCGGCGCCAACTGCGGGCAGTGCGAGATCTGCCTGCACGCCTGCCCTAGCGGCGCGTTCGTGGCGCCCTACGTGCTGGACAATCGGCGCTGCATCTCCTATCTGACCATCGAGCTGCGTGGGAGCATCCCCGTCGAGCTGCGGCCGCTGATGGGTAGCCACATCTTCGGCTGTGACATCTGCCAGCAGGTCTGCCCGGTGAATGTCGTGGCGCAGGCGCGGCTCCAGCGGCGCGGCGACCTGCCCGACCGGGAGCGGCGACTCGAGTTCCAGCCACGCGCGCCTGACTTTGCCGCTCCCGCGCTGATTCCCCTGCTCGCGCTCGACGATGAGGGCTTCCGCGCGCGGTTCCAGCGCAGTCCGATCAAACGGGCGAAGCGGCGCGGGCTGCTGCGCAACGTCTGCGTGGCGCTGGGCAATCTGGGCGATCCGGTGGCGGTGCCGGCGCTGATGGAGACGCTGCGGGCTGAGCCAGAAGCGCTGGTGCGTGGGCACGCGGCCTGGGCGCTGGGCCGCATCGGCGGACCAGCAGCGCGCGCGGCGCTGGAAGCAGCGCAGGGTAGGGAGAGCGACGAAACGGTCTTGCAGGAGATTCGCTGCGCGCTGGGGATGCTTGCCGAAATGAGAGGGGCGGATGAACA
>DATEGV010000172.1:0-3029 GCA_035279925.1 Ktedonobacterales bacterium
GGCCATCTCCACGACGCGGGCGCTCAGCGCGTCGAACGCGCCCGGAGCGAGGATGACCTCATCCGACGCCAGGAGTTTTCGGAACCCCCGCGCTCCGGCGTTGCGCTGCTCAAGTAGTCGCATCGTAGCCTCTCCCTCCCAATAGCCCACGGGCGCGTGACGCTCGCCCCGATGTCTAGAATTCGCCGCCCAGTTTGCGATGATCCCACGAGGACACCCGCAGCGGTTTGACACGGACGCCGATCCTTTTGGCAGCCTGGCGTTCGACCTTGCCTTTCAACGCCGGGGTCAGCGGCCCCCCATAGTTCCGCTCATGGAGCGCGACCCCCAGACGCCGAACCGACGCCTCATCGTCATCGAGGATGGCCGTCCCTTTGATCTGCGCGCCACGCAGTTCGCCGTACGTGTCGCCGGCTTCGAGCAGGCATGTGATACGCGGGTCGCGCCGCAGATTGACGGTTTTCTGCGCCTTCGAGTACGTCCAAAAGGCCAGTTCGCCATTGACGAGCGTGTACCACATCGGGACGACATGGGGGTATCCATCAGGGCCGTTCGAGGCGACGATGAGGGTCCGTTGCTCGTCGAGGAAGGCGCTCAGCTCACTCGCGGTCATCTCGATATCGTTGCGGCGGTTCATCGCGTTTACTTCCCTTTCACCGACGGCTGCCAACCTGTGGGAACGCTCAGGCGCGTGGACGTAACTGGCTCCGTTCGAGGTGGCGCAGGGAAGACTCCTCGCCGGTGCGAATGTGTTCCCGCGTGAGCGCCTCGGCCTGCTTCCCATCGCGCGCGTGCAGCGCCGCCAAAATCTGGCTGTGCTGTTCGAGCGACCGCTCGGCGTGCCCGGGAAGCATCCAGTTGACCTCGAACATGAACTTTTTCCAGAGATGCTGCACGACATCGAGCAACACCTGATTGTCGGCGGCGCTGTAGATACGCAGATGCCAGTGTGAATTGAGTTGGTTGAGCCGGTCTACGTCATTGCGCGCGGCGGCCTCGCGCATCTCGCGCTGACCCTCATCGAGTTCCGCGAAGTCGGCGTCGGTGAGATGTCGGACGGCGATGCGGGTCGCCTGCCCTTCGAGGTCCGCGCGCAACTGGAAGATGTCGTGGATGTCTTTCGCGGAGTACCGCATCACCGAGACGGTGTGGTGCGGCTGGTGCTGGAGCAGGCCCTCCGCCTGGAGCGTGCGCATCGCTTCGCGCACGGGCGTCTGGCTCATGCCCAGTTGTTGCGCGATCCGGCCGACGGTCAATGGGGCGTCGGCGCTGATATCGCCCCGTAAGATTGCCTGTCGCAACGCCTGAGCGGCAAGCGCGGTCTTGGTGAGATGGCTGCTCGCCTGTAGTGGCGCCGTCTCGTCCGGGGATGCGTTCCGCATGGTCGCGTGCGTCCTTCCGCTGCCGCTTGACAACACTTCATCTCCATGATACATCAGATACACAATATATTCTATACAATATTGTGACGGACTTCCAGGATGGGGGCGAACAGATGGACGACATGACGAGCGCAGGCGAACCGGCGACTCCGCTGGAACGGGCGCTGCCACTGGACGGCGTGCGCGTGCTCGATATCGCGACGATGGCGGCGGCCCCCTGGGCGGCAGCCTACCTCGCGGAGTTCGGAGCCGATGTCATCAAAGTGGAGATGCCGGTGGTCGGCGATCACCAGCGCCGCTGGGGCACGCCGAAGCAGGGCGTCGGCCTTTTCTGGAAGTCCATGTCGCGCAACAAACGCTCGGTCACGCTGAATCTCGGCAAGCCGCGCGGAGCCGAGGTCTTCAAGCGGCTCGTCGCCGAGGCGGATGTCATCATCGAGAACTTCCGGCCGGGCACGCTCGAACGCTGGGGCCTCGGCTATGACACACTGCGCGCGATCAATCCTCGCATCATCCTGCTACGGGTAACGGGCTTTGGCCAGACAGGTCCCTATAGCCCGCGTCCCGGCTTCGGCACGCTGGCCGAGTCACTGACAGGCTTCGCGCACCTCACGGGGCATCCGGAGGGGCCGCCGACCCTCCCCAACATGCCACTCGCGGATGGTGTGGCCGGCGTGACGGGCGCGTTCGCGGTGATGGTCGCACTCTACTATCGCGACGCGCGCGGCGGGGTCGGCCAGGTCATAGACCTCTCGCTCTGCGAGCCGCTCCTGCGTCTGCTCGAGCCGACGCTGCTGGACTACGATCAGTTCGGCATCCAACGCGGACGCATCGGTAATCGCAGTGATCACGTCGCGCCACGCAACACCTACCAATGTGGCGACGATCGCTGGCTCTCCATCTCCGCGAGCGCCCAATCCATCTTCGAGCGCCTGATGCTGGCCATTGGCCGGCCAGAGCTGCGCGAGGATCCGCGCTTCGCCGTCAACAGCGCCCGCGTCGCGCATGTGGTCGAGCTTGACGAAATCATCGGCGCGTGGATGCGTCGCCATTCCCGCGACGAGGCGCTCGCGCTGCTCGAAGCCAGCGAGGTCGCGGTGGCGCCCGTCTACGATGTCGCGGACATCTTCGCCGATCCGCAGTTTCGCGCCCGCGAGAGTTTCGTGCGCGTCGCGGACCCTGACCTTGGTGAGATCAACCTCGTCAACGTCGTGCCACGCCTGAGCGAGACGCCGGGGCGCGTGCGCACAACCGGCCCAGCGCTGGGCGCGCATAACGCGGACGTGTACGGCGCGCTCGGGATCACACCCGACGAGCTGGACGCCTTGCGACGCGACGGGATCATCTAGCACGAAGTGGAGGCCGATCATGCCAACGTTACGCTCACTGTTGTTTGCTCCCGCGAACCATCCGCGCCACGTGGAAAAGGCGCTCACCGGCGCCGCGGATGGCGCGATCCTCGACCTTGAAGACGCGGTGGCCGTCGCGGAGAAGCCGGAGGCGCGGCAGGCGGCGCGGCGGGCGCTGGACGCCCGCGGCTCAAGCTCCGGCCCCCTGGCGTTCGTGCGTATCAACGCTCTCACCACGCCGTTCGCGTACGACGACGTGCGCGCGGTCGTCGGTCCCGGTCTCGATGGGGTCATCGTT
>DATEGV010000173.1:0-7937 GCA_035279925.1 Ktedonobacterales bacterium
GGGCGAGGTCGTCATCGCCTCGTCCGAGAAAGAGATAGACACGCTCAAAGCCGTCGGAGCCGAGGAGCTGCCGGCCGCCGCGCCCGCCGAGGAGCCGGCTCCATCCGGCGCGCTGGCCCAGATCGAGGAGACCATGCCCACCGCCGAGGGACTGCGCCGGCGTGAGAAGCGACATCGGCGACAGCGGCGCTCCCAGGAGCAGGCGCAACCGGTTCCACAGACCGGGACGCCGCCGATCGGTGGGCTGCGCGGCCTGCTGCACACCATCGGCCCAGGATTCCTCAGCGGCGCCGCCGGCAACGACTCCTCCGCCGTCACCTCGTACTCCGTCAACGGCGCCACCAACGGCTACAGTCAGCTCTGGTTGATGGTCATCTCCACGCCGCTGTACCAATCGGTGCAGTATGCCTGCGCCAGGATCGGACGCATCAGCGGCCAGGGGCTGGCGACGCTGCTCAAGGATCACTACGGGCGTAAGATCGCCCTGCCCGCCGCGCTGATCCTAGTCGTCGCCAACGCCGCGCTTATCGCCGCCGATCTGACCGCCATCGGCTCCGGCCTCCAGCTGCTCACCGGCGTCGCCTGGCAGTGGTTCACCGTGCCCGCCGCCGCGTTCCTTTGGTACATCACCGTGTACCAGAACTTCGGCGTCATCAAGCGTATCTTCGTCGCTATGAGCCTCGTCTTCATCGCGTATCTCGTCACTGGCCTCATCTCCGGCGCGAACTGGGGCGCGGTCCTGCGCGCCACCGTCATCCCGCACATCAGCCTGGGGTTCGCCGGTATCAGCACAGCTGTCGCCCTGCTCGGAGCGACAGTCTCGCCGTATACGATGTTCTGGCAGGTGCAGGGTGAGCGCGAGCAGGAGCGCGAGGGCCGCCCGCGCCATCAGTTGCGCATGGCCGCGCTCGATATCGGGACCGGCACCATCAGTGGCAATGTCGTCGCGTACTTCATCATGGTCTCGACGGCGGCGACGCTCTACCTCCACCACAAGTCCATCACGACGGCGGCCGACGCGGCGCAGGCGCTGCAACCGCTGCTCGGCCCCGCCGCCAAATATCTCTTCGCCATCGGCTTTATCGGCGCGGGCATCGTCGCCATCCCGGTCCTCGTCGCCAGCACCTCCTATGTCGTCGCTGAGTTTGTCGGCTGGCCAGCGAGCCTCTGGCGCAAGCCATGGCAGAGCGAAGGATTTTACCTCATCCTCACGGTGGCGCTGGCCATCAGTCTGGGCATCTCACTGCTGCGCGTGAACCCCATCCAGTTGATGTTCTGGGCCAACGTGTTGCAGGGCGTGCTCGCGCCGGTGATGGTCGTGTTCGTGCTGATGGTGGGCAATAGCCGCAAGATCATGGGACGGTTCCGGCTGAGTCGCTGGAACAACATCGGCCTGGCGTTTACGGCGACACTGATGTTCGCCGCCGCCGCGCTGCTCTTCTACGGCCTCGCGACAGGGCAGGGCGGCCCGTAGCAAGTCGTCACATTCACCCAAGGCAAGGTACGGGTAACGCAGAGTTACGCAGGGCGGTTGCCAGCTATCCGGTGACTCACATCGTGAACTGTTCGGGTCCGCGGCGAACACAACCCCCGTCGCGGACCCGGACGAGCATCCGAACCGGAGCGCGGTCCGTGTGACTCTGCGTGTCCTCTGCGTCCTCTGTGCAACTCGCACCACTCGCTCTGGCTGGAGAGCGCCATCATGTGGAAGGAAGGATACCAATGCCGAACGCAAAACAGTTCGCGCGCGGGGCCGTGATCGCCCGCATAGGCTGGCGACTCGCCAGGGGAAAGAAGACGCCCCTGCCGGGACCGCTGCGCTGGCTGCCGCTGCGCATGTCTCTGGGCGGTTGGGCGCTGTTGGGCGTAGGAACCCTGTTCAAGTGGTTGCGGCAGACCGACCTGCGCGGCCAGGTCGTCGTCATCACCGGCGGCGCACGCGGGCTGGGGCTGGCGCTCGCGCGTGAATTTGGCCGGCAGGAGGCGCGCGTCGTCATCTGCGCGCGGGATGAGGGCGAGCTGGCGCGCGCGCGGTCCCTGCTGCGCGAACAGGGCGTCGAGGCGCTCACGATCTCCTGCGATGTCGGCCGGGCCGAGGATGTGGCGCGCATGATCGCGGAGGCCACAGCCCGGTGCGGGCGGGTGGATGTGCTTGTCAACAACGCCGGCGTCATCATGACGGGACCGCTCAGCGCGCAGGGCGAAGAGAGCTTTCGTGAAGCGATGGACATCATGTTCTGGGGCATGTATCACGCGACGATGGCGGCGCTACCCCAGATGCGCGCGCGCCGCGCGGGGCATATCGTCAACGTCACCAGCATCGGCGGCAAAGTGAGCGTGCCCCACCTGATGCCGTACTCCGCCGCGAAGTTCGCGGCCACCGGCTTCTCAGAGGGGCTGCACGCCGAGGTGGCGCGCGAGGGCGTACATGTGCTGACGGTCGTGCCGGGGCTGATGCGCACCGGCTCGTTCGTCAACGCGCTCTTCACCGGCGACCACCGCGCCGAGTTCACGTGGTTCAGTATCAGTGACAGCCTGCCCTTCGTCTCGATGAGCGCCACACACGCGGCCCGGCGCATCGTCGAGGCCACGCGGCGCGGGGAGGCCGAGATCATCCTCTCGCCCGCCGCTCGCGCCCTGGCGACCTTCCACGGCGTCGCGCCCGCCCTCAGCGGCCACGTCCTGGCGGTCGTCAATCGCTTCTTACCGGGAACCGGCGCGACGAATCCGACCCAGCATACCGGCTGGCAGAGCCAGACGGCGCTCGCCGACTCACCGCTGACCGCGCTCAGTGACAAGCCGATCCGTCAATTGAATCAGGCCGGGCCACAGGTCTCCGGCGCGGCCCCGCAAGCGTAGCGGGCGCCATTCATAACGCGACGCGAACGCCGCAATGCAACTGGAGGTATGACAATGCCCTATCGAACCGTAAGTGAACTCCCAGAGAGCGTGCGTGGCCACCTGCCCGAGCACGGACAGGAGATCTATCGCGCCGCCTACAACAGCGCCTGGGACGAGTACAAAGATCCCGACGAGCGGCGTGGCAAGGAGTCGCGCGAGGAGGCGGCGCACAAAGTCGCCTGGGCCGCCGTCAAGCATCAGTACGAAAAGGATGAGCGCACGGGAGACTGGCGCGCGAAAAAGGGTTCCCACAGCGGCACGTGACTTGCGCAACATGACCTGTAGCGCCGCGCGGACGGGCGCAGGGACGGTGCGATGGAGGATCCAGCGCAGGGAAGCGCGAGCTTTTGCGCACGCGAGGAGGAATCGCATGCAAGACAATCACCCGATCACCGATCAGGACATACTGAATAACCGCAGACCGGGAACTCATCCCGATCTCGACGTCGGGCGGCGCGCGGAGGCTGGTAACCAGACCGACACCGACACGGGCGCCGGCGAAGAATACACCACCGCTCCCCGGGCGACCGATCCCGAGCAAGAGCTTCTGGACCCCGGCTACGACCCACAGATTCCCGGAGAATCCGGGCAGCGGGGAACGACACCGCCAGGTCAACCAGAATTCGCTGAGCATCCCGGTCTTGGGGGCATGCCCAACCAACAGGGTGAACTCGACCAGGGCGCCAACCACGGGTAGAGGTGAGAGCGCATGGGTGACACGAGCAACGAACGCCAATCATCATCAGGGCCGTTCGAACATGAGCGCGAAGTCACCGCCGATCCAGCGGCGATGCGCGACGACATCAGCGCGGCGCAGACCGACGCGCGAGCGGCCGCCCGGCTCAGTGGCGAACACGAGGAGCGTCTACTCTACGAGCCGGGGTACAACTTCGATCCACGCGGCGGCGAGGGCGCGCTCTACTATCCGTCCGCCGACGTGAGCGGCGAGACACAGGACGAGCAGAGCGGTTAGCTCAGTTCCGCACGAAAACGCACTTCTCGCGGTGGCGAACGCCGGCAAGGGACGCCGAGACAGCGGACGCAAGGAAGCGTATGGGGCGCGCGGCAGGAGAGTACCCCGAACCCAATGGAACACGATATTGACACGATCATGGAACCTACATGAAACAGGATACAAAGGAGTTGACGCATGGTTGACACGGGCAAGTACAACGTCGCGATTCTCGCCACCGACGGCTTCGAGGAGTCGGAGCTGACGGAGCCGGCGAAGGCGCTTGGCATGGCCGGGGCAAAGGTGGACATTATCGCGCCGCATGATGGGCGCATCCAGGCGTTCAAGCATCACGACAAGACCATCACGGTGCCGGTGGACCTGACGCTTGAACAGGCTGATCCCGCGAAGTACGACGCGCTCATGCTGCCGGGTGGCGCGCTCAACGCCGACGCGATGCGGGTCCAGCCGAAGGCGCAGGCGTTCATACGGGCGATGGCGCAAGCTGGCAAGCCGATGGCTGTCATCTGCCACGCGCCGTGGGAGCTGGTCTCGGCGGATGTGGCGAAAGGCAAGACCATGACGAGCTACCACACCATACAGGACGACGTGCGTAACGCCGGCGCGACCTGGGTGGACAAAGAGGTCGTCGTGGACGGCACGCTCGTGACTAGCCGCCAGCCGGACGATATCCCCGCGTTCAACGCGGAGATGCTCAAGCTGTTTCACCTACAGGCCGAAGCCGCGCTGCGCTAGACCGCGCCCCCTCGCCCAGCTTCCCCTTCTCGACTAGGAAGGGGGAGCCAGAGGCCGGAGGCTCCCGCTCGTCGTTTGCGCACGGTTCTTGCGTTAACTCCCGCGTATCCCAACACTCAGCGGGGACGGCTGACGGCATACGCCCGCCATCACACGCTGGCTGGGTAGACGAGAGAGTAGCGAGTGAGCGCGAATACCACGCGGAACCAGGACGCGCAGTCCAGTGCCGGCGCCGCCCCGGCGGATGAGCCGGATCCCAACCGCATCGGTGGCGGGCCCGGCCTGCTGCCGGAGCTTTCGCGCCTGGAGCGCAAACAGGTCGCCGAGCGCGTGCCGATCAGCGCGGCCGTAGTGCATGAGACGGTGCGTGAAGAGGGCGAGCGCGAGCTGGCTCGGCACCCTACGGCGCTGGCGTTCTCCGGGCTGGCGGCTGGCCTCTCGATGGGTTTCTCGATGGTCGGCGAGGGGCTGCTCCTGGCGCACATCCCCAACGTACCCTGGCGGCCGGCCATCGCCGCGCTCGGCTACAGTCTCGGCTTTGTCATCGTGGTGCTTGGCCGCCAACAGCTCTTCACTGAGAACACGCTGACGGCGATGCTACCCCTGCTGGCGCACCCCGACTGGAAGACCTTCATGCGGGTGGCGCGCTTGTGGGGAATCGTGCTGCTCGCAAACCTGCTCGGCGCGTTCATATTTGCCACGATCGTCGCGCATACCCCCCTCTTTCCGCCGGAGATCAACGCGGCCTTCGCTACCATCGGACATGACAGTCTACGTGGCGACTTTGGCCTCGTTGTACTGCGCGGCGTCTTCGCTGGGTGGCTCATCGCGCTGATGATCTGGCTCCTGCCCGTCGCCCAGAATGTACGGCTACATATCATCATCTTGCTGACGTATACCGTCGCCCTCGGCGGCTTCGCGCATATCATCGCCGGCTCCGTAGATGTGCTCTATCTCGTGAGCACCGGCGCGATCGGCTGGGGGCATGCCCTGGGCGGATTCATCGTACCGACGCTATTGGGCAATATTCTGGGTGGCGTGGCGCTGGTGGCGGCGCTCAACTACGCGCAGGTGGCCTCGGAGTCGCTGGGCGACAAGTAGCCGGCGCGCACCCTGGCGTCCTGGCGACTGATCTGTGTCTGGTATATATCTTGCGCCTCCTATTCTCTGTCTATGGACAACCGGCGCGAGGAGAATGCGCCGCTGGCACAGGCATTGGAGGAACGCCATGCGTCACGACGAGAAACTGCGCGACAAGCTGATCACGTACATCGAAGACGCCTACGTGATGGAGAACCAGATCGTCGAGACACTGGAGAAACAGGTGAAGGAGACACAGAAGTTTCCGGATATCCAGGCCCGGATCCAGCAGCACCTGGACGCTACACGTGAGCATCGCGCACGCATGGAGGAGCGGCTGGCGTTCTACAACAAGAAGCCCTCCGCCGTGAAGGGCGCCATCACGAACATGATGGGCAACATGATCGGCGCGCTGGGCAGCGCGCGTGAGGATACGCTGGCGAAGAACGCCCGCGACGACTACGTGACCGAACACCTCGAAATCGCCGCATACGAGCTGCTGATCGCGACGGCGCAGGCCTTCGGCGACCAGGACACCGTCCGCGCCTGCGAGGCCAACCTGCGCGATGAGGTGGTGATGGCGAACTGGCTGGAGCAGGGGATGGCCCGGACGGCGCTGCTCTCGCTGCAACAGGACGGCGTCAACATCCCCGATGCGGCGCTGCTCGCGGCGGAATCCGTCGTGTCGAATGCGCTTCAATCGGCGCACTCCCTCCTGCCCGGCGGCATGACCGGCGAGGCGACGGCAACGACGCCAACGCTGTAGCGCGTCCCTGGTTCCGGAGAGGAAGGACAACCATGACATACGACGCCAACGAGCGCGAGCCGGACTCCGCGAAGTCCGCTCGTGACGACGAGGCGAACGCTCGCCCCACGCTGGACGCCGAGGGCCATCAGGTGCGCGGCGGCGACAACTACGGGCTACGCAGCGAGGCTGATCCCAACGAGAACGCGGGTACCGGCATTCCTGGCCTGGGCGGCTCGCAGGGAGGCACTCCGAACTACGGCGGTGTGGGCGTGCCGGGTGGCGCGCGAACGCTTGGCGGCGGCTCGGCTCCGGATGCGAGCCAACAGTCCGCGACGCCGGGCGTGCCGGGAACGGGTGGCCTGAGCGCGCCACCCAACGCGGAGCGCGGCCACGGCTCGGTTCTCGGCTCGACGGTGCTGCCGGGCGGCGCGACCCGCCCGAACACGGCTCCGCCTCAGGAACAGGTGGACAGCCAGATGAAAAACGGCGACGACTATCAGACACGGACCTCCGACCAGGGGAATCCACTCTATCCGCAACCTGATCCGATTCACGGGAGCGGCGCCGGCGCGGCGGCCAACGATGTCGCGCAGGGAGGCGCGGAGGCGGCGACGGATGAGCGCCACGGCCAGCGTCCGGCCATCGCGGGATCGCCGGCCCCGATGACCGCGCCACCGGCTCCGGCGACCGATAACCCGTGGGGCGGCACGCAATCTGAATCAGCGGCCAATCCACTGCGAGAGAGTCCGATTCCACAAGAGCCGACGCCCGGCGTAACGAGGGAACCGGGACCGGAGGCGCAACACTAACCGCACACACGCCATCGCCTGGATAACCCCTGGTATGTTCCCAGCGCGGGAGCCTCCGCGCCCTGATGCGGGCCGCGCGTGGATCGCCACGCTTTTCCGGGCGATGGCATGGATGCGCCGTCTAACCGATTGCTGCTGAGGAGGTAGGCTACCGATGGGATTTGAACAGTATCACGAGCCGGCGAACGAGCTTTCGCAGGAGACGCGCACATTTGCCCGTCTCATCACGTCGCTGACGGAGGAGTGCGAGGCGATCAACTGGTATCAGCAGCGCATCTCCGTCGAACGCGACGCGGTCGCAAAGGCGATCATGGAGAACGCGCAGGAAGAGGAGTTCAAGCACTTTGGGATGGCGCTCGAGTTTCTCCTACGCCGCACGCCGAAGTGGAAAGTCGCCCTGCAAAATATCCTCTTTACCTCCGGCGATATCGTGCAATCCGGCGAGAAAGCCGAACACGAGGAAGAGAAGCTGGACGGGTAGCGCGGTCGGCTGTTTCACGTGAAACCGTGCGGCGTTATTGGGATGTATCGCGCACTCCGGCAAGGTAGGCGCTGACGCGCTCGTCGAGTTCGAGAGGGTAGGTGTTGCCCAGCGCCGCAGCGACCTCTTGCGCGACACGCCGGAACAGGCCCGTCATCGCGAAGAGCGCGCGCCAGTTCTCCTCGATGTCCGCACCCACCCAGGTCGCCT
>DATEGV010000174.1:0-6514 GCA_035279925.1 Ktedonobacterales bacterium
GAATGTCCTCTGCTACACTCTCCACAGAGACGCGTCGTCCCACCACACCACACCCACCCGGAGCCAGCCGCCCATGACCCACCAGCCCAACGCACGTAGCGCGCCCATCGCCTATCCCGCGCTCGTCGCCATCCTCGGTGGAGGGCAGCTTGCCCGCATGACGGCGGAGGCCGCGTCGCGGCTGGGGATCGAGGTCGCGATCCTGGAACGCAAGGCGGGCAGCCCAGCAGGCCGGATCGCCGCCCGCGAAGTCGTCGGCGCGTGGGATGATCGGGCGCGACTGGCCGAGCTAGCACGAGGCGCGCTGGCCGTCACGCTCGAAAACGAGTTCGTGGACGCGCCGAGCCTCGACTGGCTGGGCGAACAGGGCGTCGCCGTCTACCCGACGGGGCGCACGCTGGCGACGGTGCAGGATAAGTTCACGCAGAAACAGTTCATGCGTGACGCCGGCGTACCAGTGCCGCGATGCGCCGAGGTCACGCGCGCCGAGGATGTCGAGCGGGCGGGGCAGGAGTGGGGCTGGCCACTGCTGCTCAAGGCGCGGCGCAACGGCTATGACGGCTACGGCAACGTCACCCTGCGCGGGCCGGAGGAGATCGCCGCCGGCTGCGAGCGGCTGGGCTGGCCGGAGCGGACGCTGCTCGTGGAGGCGTGGGTCCCGTTCACGCGCGAGCTTGCCGTGATGGTGGCGCGCGGTCGAATGGGTGAGTGCGCCGTCTATCCGGTCGTCGAGACGGTGCAGCGCGATCACATCTGCCACATCGTTCGCGCACCCGCGCCGATTCCCGCCAACGTGGCCACGCGAGCGGCGGCGATCGCCAGGGCGGCCGTCGAAGCGATTGGCGGCGTCGGTGTCTTTGGCGTCGAGCTGTTCGAGACCGACGGCGGCGAGATTCTCTACAACGAGATCGCGCCGCGCCCCCACAACTCCGGCCACTACACGATCGAGGGCTGCGTCACGTCGCAGTTCGAGAACCATCTGCGCGCCGTGCTGAGACTGCCGCTGGGCAGCGTCGCGATGGCGGCTCCGGCGGCGGTGATGGTCAACGTGCTCGGCTCCGGCAATGGACCGGCGCGCGCGGAGGGGCTGGCGGACGCCCTGCGTGTTCCTGGCGCGCACATCCACATCTACGGCAAGCTCGCGTCACGTCCCGGCCGCAAGATGGGGCATGTCACCGTGCTGGGCGACACACTCGCCGAGGCGGAAGCGCGCGCTCTCGCCGCCGCGAATGCCCTGCGGCTGTGAGAGGATGTCCTCACCCCGGCGCTTCGGCGCCACCCCTCTCCCCGCGGGGCGAGGGGGAGACGACCACCTGATCTCCAACAAGAACACCAGACATGTTATGACCCTGTGTGACTCCGCGTTACCCGTACCCGGCCCCCCATTACCCTCACCCAGCGTAGACAGTGGGTTGCGCGCCGCTGCCGTCCGGAGCCAGCGCGCTCGCCAGGGCGGTCAGCACGCGTTCGTACTCCTCCTCAGCCAGCGACACGTACCGCTGCGTCGCCGCGCCCGGTGTCATGCCCGTCTTCGCCAGACTCTCGAGGTTCGCGCAGACGCTGGACAGTCGTTGCGCCCCGAGATACGCGCTGCTGGACTTGAGCGAGTGCGCCGCACGGTGCAGCTCTTTGGCGTCGCCGCTGGCCTGCGCGCGCGCCATCGTCCGCAACAGGTCGCGCGACTCCATGCGGAACTCGTCAACCACCATCGTGACCACATCGGGCGCGCCCGGCTCCTGCAAGGCGCGAATCGCGTCGAGTTGCTCCATATCCACCGCGTCGCCCTGATCTCCAGTCGTACCCGCGTGTCCGGTCACTGGCGACACTGCCTGATCTGTCTTCGGCGCCGGCATGGCGACCGGAGTCACGGCGAACGGCGGAGGCGTGGCCGGGCGTGGCGCGGAATCGGAGGGCGCGGTCGCCGCCTGATCCGTGCGCGGCTCCTTGCCGTTTGGCGCCCACTGCTCAATCAGTGACTTGAGCGCGTGCAGCTTCACCGGCTTGGGCAAATAGTCGTCCATGCCGGCCTCGATGCAGACCTCGCGGTCGCCGGAGAGCGCGTTGGCCGTCACCGCGATCACCGGCAGATGCGATCCAGTGGCCGCCTCGTTCGAGCGAATGGCGCGGGTGGCTTCATAGCCATCCATCACCGGCATGTTGCAATCCATCAGGACCAGCGCGTACTGGTGGCGCGCCAGCATGTCCAGCGCCTCGCGCCCGTTCGCCGCCACATCCACGACGCAACCGAGCCGTCGCAGTTGCAGCGATGTCAGCTTCAGGTTCACGGAGTTGTCGTCCACAAGCAGGATGCGAAATGGCGCGGCGAGTGACGTCTCGCTGGTCGGGCGCGCGTCCCCGATGACGCCAGCGTCCGTTGGCAGCGACGGCGAACGAGCGATCAGCGCGTCACTCTCTGGCTCTGTACGCTCGATTGGGTGCGGGGCCGACGCCGGTGAGAGCTTGCCGTCGGTCGGCGGGGGAGAGGCCGGTGTCGCCTCGTCGTGGCGTTCGTGGGCGCCGTAGCCGCGCAGGATCGCCGGCTCGTTGGCGACCTCCTCGGTGGGCATCCACTGGTCGAGCTTCTTGCGCAGACCATCGAGCGTCACCGGCTTGGAGAGATAGTCGTCCATCCCGGCGGCGATGCAGCGATCCTGGTCGCCTTGCAGCGCATTGGCCGTCATGGCGATGATCGGCAGGCGCGTGCCGGTCGGGGCCTCGCTGGCCCGAATGGCGACCGTCGCCTCATAGCCGTCCATCTCCGGCATGTGGCAGTCCATCAACACCAGCGCGTAGCGGCGTTGCGAGAGCATCGTCAACGCCTGGCGCCCGTTCCCCGCCACATCCACCTGATAGCCTAGCCGCTCAAGCTGGAGCAGCGCGAGCTTCTGGTTGACCGCGTTGTCTTCGGCCAGCAGAAGACGCTGGCGCGGCTTGGAAGCGTCAGCCGCGACCGAGGCGGTAGCCGGCTTTGGTTGCCCACGCATCCGGCGCGCGGCGAGCTCCTCCGGGGTCAGCGCGTCCAGGGCGCGGGCAAGCGCATCCACCAGCGAGAGTTGCTTCACCGGCTTGGTGAGATACGCGCTGAACCCCGCCTGTAACGCTTGCTGGCCGAGGCCCACCTCGTCGAAGGCGGTGAGCAGAATCAGGCGGGTGGAGCGGATCGCGGGATCGGCCAGGATGGCGTGCGCGGTGGCCATGCCGTCCATGCCGGGCATCATGTAGTCCACCACCGCCGCTTCGAAGGGAGCGCCCTGGCTCGCCGCCTCGCGCAGCTTGACCAGTCCCGCCGCCGCGTCCGACGCCTCCGCGCCGCGCAGGCCCCACGCGCTGAAGTAGTTTTGCAGGATAGCGCGGTGAGCGCGGTTGTCATCAATGACGAGCACGCGCCGCCCAGCCAGCCGTTGCGGCGCGACGACGGGGTGCGCCGGCGCGCTGGGCGCCGTCTGCGCGGCCTCGAAGGGAATACTGAACCAGAAGCTGGAACCCTGACCCTCCGCGCTCTCGACCGCGATGTCTCCCCCCATCAGCTCCACCAGCCGGCGGCAGATCGAGAGGCCAAGGCCCGTGCCGCCGTACTGCCGCGTCGTCGAGCCGTCGGCCTGCGTGAATGGCTGGAAGAGCCGCTGGCGCGCGTTCTCAGAGAGGCCGATGCCCGTATCGCTGACCGTGAAGCGCACGGTGGCGCGTCCCGACTGCTCGGTCGGCTCCGTGAGCGTCACCCGCACGACGACATCACCGCGCGTCGTGAACTTGATCGCGTTCCCAACCAGGTTGAGGAGGATCTGGCGCAGGCGCGAGGGATCGCCGCGAACGGCGGATGGCGCATCGGGCGCGATGTAGGTCATCAGGGCCAGATGTTTCTCCGCCGCCTTCGGGCTGAGCAGGTCCGCGACGCTTTCGACGACGACGCGCGGCTCGAAGTCAATGTGTTCGAGGTCCAGCTTGCCGGCCTCGATCTTCGAGAAGTCCAGAATGTCGTTGAGAATCGTGAGGAGGGCCTGCGCGGAATCGTGAACAGTGCTGGCGTAATCACGCTGGTCGTCGCCCAGCGGTGTCTCCAGAAGGAGCTCGGTCATGCCCATGATGCCGTTCATCGGCGTCCGTATCTCGTGGCTCATGTTCGCCAGGAACTCGGACTTGAGCCGCGCGGACTCCACGGCGGCGGCGCTGAGCTGGCGCAGGCGCTGCTCGCTGCGCTTGAGTTCGGTCACGTCGTCTATGATGAAGGAGATGCGTGGATTCTCCCCGGACTCCGTGGCAATTGGCGCAACCGTCGCGTTGTACCACAGCTCCTCGCCGTTCAGCACCCGTGGGTACTCGAAGCGGACGGGCCGCATCGTTTCGTGCGCCTGATGACAACGGTCGAGCCAAAGGTCCAGCACTCTTGGCGGCATGCCCAGCGCGCTCAGCGCCTGTCCGGCGATCTCCTGGGGTGTCCGTCTATAGACGCGCGCCGCGAACGTGTTGGCGGACTCTACGACGAGGTCGTCCTCGCGCAGCGCAAGGATGCCCATCAGCAGGGGGCTACTCTCGAAGAAGCTGCGGAGCACATTCTCGTGCTCGCGTTGTTCGCGCCGGCAGGCGTCGTCCATGAGCACGCCAATCGTGTCAAGCATGTTGTTCATGGACTGCGCGACCGCCGCGATCTCATCCGTACCTGCCGTCTCGGCTCGCTGATCCAGTCGGCCCGCTTCGACGGCGCGCGTCACATTGGTCAGCTTGCGCAGCCGGCGCACCGGCGAGACGGCGAGCGCGGCGCCCGCGATGGCGATCAGCGCGAAGACGACGAACGCGCCGGCTAGCATCACGATCAGCGTCTGTTTGCCCAGGGCGGCGCTGGCGTTTTCCGCCGCCACCGCCACCTTCTGGCTCGTCTCCTGGAGGGAGCGCAGGATGCTGGAGGCGTTGGTGTGCGCGCGTTCAACATCGCCGGCCAACGCGACCTGCGCATCGGCCAGATCGTTGTTTTGCAGGTCTTGCAGGACGGCGTTGATCGAGTCGTCGTACGTCCGCCAGGAGCTCTTCGCGGACTGGGTGAGGAGTTGCTGCTCCTGAAGGGGGAGTTGTATGTGCGTCCAGGTGAGGAGCCGAACGTCCTGGGGATGGTCGCTGAGCGTGCCGGATTGCACGTAGTTCGCCAGCGTGAGGTCGTACTGGTTCTCCAGCCGCTGCACCGCGACGGTATCGCTGGTAAGTATCGCGGGTTCCAAGCCGGACGCCTGCGCGTCGCTGACCGCCTGATTCAGCTTGTCCTGGAGCAGTTGGAGGTAGTATTCTCCTGAGGCGAGGTCATCGTTGGCCGCGATGAGATGCTGGTACACGGTGGACTGCTGCCGCATGAGCTGTAGGGACCGCACGCCCAGCGCCAGAACGGCGGCGACCGCGAGCAGACCCGCGACGAGGACGGCGAGCGCCAGCCGGCGGCCAATGGTCAAACGTAGGGCCGATTTCCTTCTCGGGTGGCGGCGCTTGGGTTGAGTTGGCATGGCGGTGATCCTCCCACTCCATCATCCACACGGCGGCGTCCCGGGCCGGGGTCACGTATGGTTCCGGGCGCGGGCATCGTTGGCGCGCATACAACCATGTTTTGTGCCAGTGGCTGAGTGAAACACCCGCTTTTTTGTGGAGCAGCGATGAATGCGCGATCCCTCCTGATTGACCACGAGCACCGGCCATGGCCGCTGCCGGCGGGACCGTGGGTGATGGCGCAGACGTGGAGCGCGCTGCTCTTTGCGCATTGGCCGCTGGCGCCCGATGCCCTGCGCTCGTTTCTGCCACCTCGGCTTGCGTTGGATACCTGGGAGGGTGAGGCGTGGATTGGCGTCGTGCCGTTTCGCATGACGAATGTGCGCCCGCGTTTGACGCCGCCGGTTCCTGGTCTCTCGGCGTTCCCGGAACTCAACGTGCGCACCTACGTGACCTGTGGTGGCAAGCCGGGCGTGTGGTTCTTTAGTCTGGACGCGGCGAATCCCGTGGCCGTCGCGGCGGCGCGGGCGCTCTTTGCGCTCCCATATTTCCGGGCGCGGATGTCCTGTGAGCGCGCTGGCGATGAGCCAGTACAGTACCGCAGCGTGCGCACGCATCGCAATGCCCCGGCGGCGACGCTGGACGCGACGTACCGGCCAGTGGGTCCCACGTTCACGCCGGCGCCCGGCTCGTTGGAGCAGTGGCTCACCGAACGCTACTGCCTGTATGCCGCGAGCCGACGCGGGACGCTGCTGCGCGGCGAGATCCATCACCGGCGCTGGCGACTGCGAGCGGGGGAGGCGGAGCTCCGCGTGAATACGATGGCGCGAGCGGGGGGGATTTCGCTACCCGACACGCCGCCGCTGCTGCATGTCGCGGAGCGGCAGGAGACGCTGATCTGGGCGCCATATCGCGTAGGGGACGAGGCGCGGGCGCGGGGGTGATGCGCCTATGATCCCGTGTCTATGGTTTCACGTCGTCGAACTAACACCTGTGAAGGTTCAACGATCACGAGCGCATTCGCCAGCGTTTGACCGGCGAGGCTTCG
>DATEGV010000175.1:0-8158 GCA_035279925.1 Ktedonobacterales bacterium
TGAGCCGTCCGCGCGCGGGTCGTCTACATCCTCACGCACTAGCGGCCACCCACGACCTTGCGGCGCACGTGGGGCGCAGTTGCGTCGCGCGATGAGTCCGCGTCGTCCGTCCGCGTGGCGGCTTTGGGCGGCGTCTCCGTCGTTCGCCAGAGGAGGATAGCGAGCGCGACGACGCCAATCGAGATGGCGCTGTCGGCGACGTTAAAGACCGGCCAATCAAGAACGTTCGGGATCTGAAAATGGATGAAGTCCACGACATAATGTAAGGTGAATCGGTCCAGCAGGTTTCCAATCGCACCGCCGAGGATAAGGCCGTACGTCAGCGTAAGCAGGAACGTCGCCGATGCGCGCGTCCGCCAGTAGAGGTACGCCACCAGCGCGACGGCGGCGAGGATGAACACGTACTTGATGCCCTGGCCATTGAAGAGGCTAAACGCGACGCCGCGATTCTGCACGTATTCGATGTCTAGCAGGGGACCGAGCACCTGTATCTGGGCGCCGGGCGCTGAAGATGCGAAGTGGCCGGCGATGATGTGTTTGGTGAGTTGATCCAGCGCCACGACGAACACGCCAACGCTGGCGAGCGCCACATCGGAACGGCGAACGGGGGGCATGATTATCCTTTCGACGCTGGAGCGCCGTGTTCGACTTCATCTTGACACGTGACACAGAGCGTCGCGTAGGGCAGCGCTTCGAGCCGCCGCGCGTTGATCGCCTTGCCGCAGCGCGAACAGACGCCGTACACGCCGCTATCGAGTCGCCCGATCGCGGCGTCCACCCGTTGGAGCAGCTCCGCCGAGTTGCGGGTGACGGCCTGATTGCGCTCCGTATCCGCCATCGCGTCGGCGTCATCGGCCTCGTAGCTTTCGACGCCGCCCGCATCTGAGATAGGGTCTACGGGCGTCACGACTTCGTCGCCCTGGGTCCGCTCAAAGATGTCGCTCTGAAGCTGGTGGCGCATATCCATGAGTCGCTGCCGCACCTGGTCTTCGTGATACTCGTGCATGACAAGCTCCCACCCGCTCCGGCGCCGCGAGTGGTCGCGGCGGCAGCGCGCTAGACGAGCGTGGTAGCGACCGCGCCCGGATTTTACCGCGTACTGCTCACACCTCGCAAGAGCGGCGCCCCTCCTGTCGCCACGATGGGAGGCGCGTCGGGGCCGCCGTCAAGCAGGCGTGACTGTGCGATCCAGCGCAAGGTAAACCAATGATAGGGGTCGGGCCACGCCATAGGGTGGTGTTCGCGCACTCTTTCGAGCGCCTGCTCAGCAGTCAGCCCTTCAAGCAACATCAGCGCCGCGCAACACACGGTGGTCGAGCGATTGTACCCAGCGAAACAATGCACCAACACCCGTTCGCCGGCCCGCAACCGCTCCTCCACCCAGCGCGCCTCGGTCAACAGGTCGGCGACACCCATGCCCAGAATGCCCTCGCCCTTGCAGACAAACCGATCGGCGGGATGGACGCCGGCGGCGCGCACCCATGCGTTCTCAATACCGCACAGATTCAGCACGGAGCCGACCGCGGGACGCGCAGCCCGCTGGTGATGTAAGCCACCGATGAAGAGCCGATGCTTGAACGTGCGCTTGCCCAGGTGGATGGTGATCGGGTCGCCACCAAAGCGGAAATAGAGCGAGGGTCGGTGCGGCACAGCGCGTGTGGGGTTCGACGGTGTGGCGGCCCAGCGGCGCACGATCTCGGTCTCCTCAGGCTCGCCGACGCCAGGGCGCAGCTCGAAACCGTGAGCGTGCCAGCCCAGCAGTCCGGATTCGGTGGTCTCGGTGGCGGCCAGATAGAATTCGCCCAGGCCGGGTTGGCGCTGGTGGAGTATCCCGAAGAGTCTGCGCGCCTCGTGATACGGCGAGAGGCGTTCGAAGCGCTCGAATGGCCCGGTGCGCCATAACCAGGTCGCTCGCCGAAATGTCAACCGCATCGGCGCGTACTCTCCTCGCACCGCCTCATACGCCTGCTCCTCGATCATCACCGTCTCCGCCGGCAGACGTGGTCGGAACACCTTGAGATCGAAGACAATGTCACGCGCGCCGCGAGCGCCGGCCTCCTCACGCAGCGATTCGATGTGTGCGTCGAAAAGCTCTGAAGCGTGGGGAAAGTCAAAGATGCGAGCGCGCTGAAAGACCTTGGGCATACGGCACCCTATTCAAAACTAGTGACTTGGCGCATTCGACTGGCCCGCAACTGAGTCATGCGCAGCCAGAAACGCCGCCGCCTCGGTCTGGGCGCCTTCGCGATCGTCGGGCGCGAGCTTGCCGTCAATGACCAGTCCGAGCAGATATTCTTTGACCGGGCGCAACCACGGACCAGGCTCGCGCTCAAAGAGACGCATCAGATCGTTGCCATCGAGCGGACTCTTGAGCGGCACGCGCTCCGCTTCCTCACGCAGGTGGTCTGCCCGCGCCTCAAGTTCGTTGATGCGGGCAGTTGCGCGCGTCACCTTTTCTGGCCGGTAGCTCGTAATGTCCGCGCGCGAGAGGTCGAGCAGATCGTGGAATCCCGCTCCGGCATCGAGCATGAGCCGCCGAACGGCGCCGTCCGTCCAATCGGGCAGGTAGGCGTTGGCGCGCATATGCAGGCGCACCAGCGTGCTGACATACTCAATAAACGGCCGGTCAAAACGCAGTCGCTTCAATATGTCACTCGACATGACCGCGCCTACGTCTTCATGGCCGAAGAAGTGAACTTTCCCATCTTCCACCGTATGTGTGCGCGGCTTCGCGATGTCATGCAGCAGGCCCGCCCAGCGGACGGCGGGACGCGCCGGCGTGCGCTCCACAACGCGCAGCACATGGTCATACACATCCTTCGAATGCGCGGGCCGCTGGCTTATGCCTCGTAGCTCCAGGGTCTCAGGTACGACGAAAGGCATCAAATCGAGGTCAACGAGAAGGCGAATGCCCAGGATGGGATTCGGTGTCACGAGGAGCTTGGTGAATTCGTCACGAATGCGCTCACGGCTGATCTTCGCGAGTGTGCCCGCCTGCGCGCGCATCGCCTGGGCCGTAGCCGGCTCGATGGTGAACGAAAACTGCGCCGCGAACCGCGCCGCGCGCAGCATTCGCAACGGATCTTCGTCGAATCGGCGCGCTGGATCATCACCCACCGCGCGAATCAACCCGCTCTCCAGGTCCGCGCGCCCCCCATACGGATCCATGATCTCACCCGTCAGCGGATCACGGGCCATCGCGTTCATAGTAAAGTCCCGCCGCAGCAGATCGCCCTCAAGGGTATCGCCGAAGGTCACAACTGGCTTGCGTGACGCTTCGTCGTATTGATCGCTGCGGTAGGTGGTGATCTCGACTACATCAACGTTGGCCTCATGGGTCGAGACGAGCGCCGCGGGAATCGGCCCTTGATATGGCGCCTCCACAGTCTCCTCGCCCTCGGCGCGCGGAAAGTGCAATCGCACCGTGCCGAACTGCTCGCCCACGGTCAACATCGCCACGGGGCGCAACGGAGCGACCAGCCGCTTGATCGTCTCCGGTCGCGCGTTGGTCGCCAGGTCGGCGTCGGGTGGCGAAGCCCGTCGCAGCACATCATCTCGCACCGTGCCGCCGACGATATAGAGATCGTACCCTTCCGCGCGGAAGACGCGCGCAAGTGTCAGGACAATATCAAGCATGTAACCTAGCTTCTTCGCGCGACGAGGTCGGCGCGTCCGGGAACGCGGTCATCGAGGGAGACGGTGTCGCATAATCCAGTCCGAGAGGTCGTCGTCGAAGGTCGAACGCGCCTGCTCAAACTCAAAGTCATGGGCGAACCCGGGGTATGTCTTCCAGGTCTTGTCCGTACTTCCCAGCGCCTCGTAACACTGGCGGGATGCCTTGGGCACGACCGCCAGATCTTGCTCGGACTGTATCACAAGAGCGGGAACGCTCACCGTGCGCGCCGCCTTCAGGACTCTGCCGCGCAACTTGAGCACCTGATAGAAGAATGAGCCGGACTCGGCGCGCACCCATTGGGTATCCGCCAGCAACATCCGCGTCGCCTCAGCATTCGTCGTCATCGCCTCTGGCCCGCCAGCGGCGTGTATCGGGCGCGCGGAACCGAAAGCGCCGCGAGCGTAGACTGACCAGGCGAGGCCGATCGTTGGCTTTGACGTGTCACGTATCCACGGGTTAGCCAGTATTAGTCCGCTCAGCCGATTGCGGCCCGAAGTCGCGTCGGCCGCGGCGGTGAGCACGGCGAAGATCGCGCCCATGCTATGGCCGCAGAGAAACACCGGCGCATCGGGCTGGCGTCTGCCCACCTCCGCCAGCAGGTGCTCAATGTCGTCGAGGTAAACAGCTCCACGGCGCACGTGTCCGCGCGCTCCTTCGGACCTGCCGAAGCCACGATGGTCGTCCATATAGACGCTCAGGCCGCGCGCGTTGAGCTCATTGCCGAGGTCAATGAACCAACCGGTGTGCGCGCCCAGGCCATGCAGGAACACCAACACTGGCGCGGCAGGATCAGCGGCCTGCCAGGAACGGTAGAAGAGCGCGGTTCCGTCGGTCATTTTCAACTGGGCGGTGTCGTATGCTCCGCCGGGCGCGGCGGCGGGAACGCCCCAATCGCCAACGCGCTCAGCGCTATAGTTGTTCCCGACTGGCATCGCGGTCTCTCCTCGCTCTGGCTCTCTGCCACACGCGGTCCGAAGTCCGGCAGCATGCGAACCGCTATCGCGTCACAGGCAGCCGCCATTGTAACACGGAGACGCGCGGGCCACAATTCGGGCCGTATATGACGCAGCCATGTATGCGCCGGCAGACTGCCAGCTCCCCGCGACGGATTGTCGCGTTATACCATCTGATCCATTGAGGCGCGAATCTGATCCGCAACCGTATGACCGCTGCCCAGTTCGGCGGCAAGCCGAATCGCCGCCGCCAGCAGTGCGGATTGCCCGCTTGGTTCGAGCGCGCGGGGTAGGGTAAGGAACTCCTCAGCCGCCGCCGCGACCATCGGCAGTTGGCGCAGCGACTGTGGGTCACGCGGGTTGACATCACGCGCCGCCGCGACGCTCCCAATGACGCCGGCAAGGGCGCGCGGCGTATGCCCCATCTGCAGATACCGGCGGCTGGCGGCCAGCGCGCCGCCTGTGTCACCGTCGGCGATCTGCCGCTCAATCGTCCTCAGCATGCTCGCGGCCATGAACCCACCGAGCGGAATGGACGGTGGGCCGCTCGCGCCGCGCTCACCCGCCGCGCCACCAGGAGTGGCCTTGCCCGCGTTGACGGCGACGGCTCCCGTATACAGCAGCGGCCAGACTTCCGGATTCTGGGTCTGGGTCATCGCCGCATGTAACGAGTGTGTGTAGATCAGCGTCTGCCCCGCGCGCATCAAACCGGCGACATCACCCTGAGCCGAGGCGTTCACCTGGTTGGCCGCGATAACCGACAACGCGGAGCAGACACCTATGGGCGTGGCCCCGTTTCGCAGCGCACGCAATACGGCGGCGCACGCTTGCGCGCCGTCACCCGAAACTACCGCCGCCTGGAACTCCGGTCCCGCCGCGTCTTCTTTCGGAATCGAGAGGCGTTTGCGCAGCCAGCCAAGGTCGTTCGCAGGCGCCGCCGCGAACGTTTGCGCCGCGGCAGCCTCCGGCGCGTCCGGTGTCGGGTCCAGCATCAGGGGGGTTGCCCAATAGATGAACGCCGGCATGCGGTCGCCCCAGTCCGCCATGTCCAGCACGCGACTGCCGGCCACTGTGAACGCGAGCGGATCGCCGCCTGTAGGATAGCGGGTCGCGATGGAAGCGTACATCGCCGTAAGCACCGAGCGGTAGTCCGTTCCCGTCGCGTAATAGCCTAGCAAAATAGAGCGAACACGGCTGAGATCGCGCTTGCCGACGGCTTCAATCAGCGCGCCAAGCGCGCCGTCCTCGTGGTTCACATCCGCCGGCGCCACTGGCAGCGGAAGCTCAGGATGCGGTTCGGGCAACCCCTTCGCGAGCGGCTCCGCGACCGCCAGGAATCCGTGCACGAGCGCGAGCGCGGGCAACAGCGCACGGCGCGTGTCCTCGCCCGGCTCCGGGCCAATCGGGATCGAGCGCATCCACTCCGCGACTTGCCCCGCGACGGAGAGCGTCGCCAACGGATAGCCGCTTCCGCCGCCCCACGCCGCCGGAATGCCCACCCGCGCCGCGACCTTCGCTGGCGGTACCTTCTCCGGCCCCAGCAGTTGCAACGTCTCGCGGATGACTCCCGCCTGATCGCGCGCGGCCACCGCCGCCAAAAGCGCGGAGATGTCCGCGTTGACCATCATCACCATATCGCTGTTCTGGCTCCTCTTCGCGGTAATGGGCGCGTACGTTACGCCAACCCATCCGGATTCTGTAGGTCACGAATCTGCTGCTCGATCGGTGGAATGTCCGCGTACTCCTCGCCGAGGAGCTTATACGCCCGCTGCAGGTAGAGTTCGGCCAAATGTGGACCATTGGCGTCGTTGCGCAGCGCGGCCGCGACGAGTTGCTCGCCGCGATATTTCTCTGGCAGCGACTGCGCGATGCGTCGCATCGTACGCGCCGTGTCGTCCAATTGCCGCACGTCGTGACCCTCCATCGCATAGCGGGCCTGGCTAATCAGCCGCGATAGCTCCGCGAGGCGGTCCTTCTCTGGGAGCACCTCGGCCATGACATCTTCCACGTCGAGATCGTCCAGTTGCGGTGTCGGCTGGCTTGTGGGCGCCACGGCCGGCCAGCGGCTCTGGTACTCGGCAAAGAGCATGGCGTACGACTGGCTCGCCTCCGCAGCGTAGGCCATGCGCTGGCCGTCGTCACGCAGAAAGAGATTGCCGATCTCGCAGAGGTCGTCGCCCCGGCGCTCGGCCAGGCGGCGCAGTTCGGCGATACTGGGCACGTCCTCCAACATCGGCGGGATAGGCACCGCGCTCGTCGCCGCGGCGTCCTCCAACCCCTCCAGCGGAACCTGCCCCGACAGGATGGGCGGCAGATACTTGCCAATCGAAAACGTTATGGGTAACACGACACAATAGGTCGCGATGATCCGGTTTGGGTCGTTGCCGACGCGCGCGAACAAAATCGCGTGGCCGCGCGGCGTCTGGGCGTCTCCCAGGTCGAAGCGAAGCTGCACGCTCGTCACTCCTCTGCTTCGCGGCGCGTGTCGTGCTGGCGCGGGCCGCATGTCACCACATGGTATCATACCGGTGGCAGCGCCCGCATGCAACGGAGTTGATTGACGCTATGTTGTTTCTCTTTGATATTGACGGCACTTTGCTGCGTGGTATGCCACCCGCGCATCGGCAAGCGGTCTGTGAAGCCGCCTGGACGGTTTATCGGGTCCGCCTCTCCCCGGAAGACCTTGGCCAGACGGCGGGTATGACTGACATAGCGATCCTCCGCCGCGCGTTCGACGCTCGGATCGTAGACGGTGACCTGGCTCACAACCTTCCCGAATTCTTCGCATGCGCCGCGACTGCCTATGAGCGCCTCGTCCCTGCCGACCTGCGCGGGTATCACACGCCGCACGCGCGGCGTACGCTGGACTGGCTGGCCGAGCGCGGCGCTCGTCTGGGGCTGGTAACGGGGAACATCGAACGCATCGCGTGGCTGAAGTTGCGCGCGGCGGGGCTCGCCGACTACTTCGCCTATGGCGCGTTCGGAGATGAGGCGGAGGAGCGCGCCGAGCTGCCCGCGCTCGCCCTGGCCCGGGCGCAGACACATTACGCCGCCACATTCGCGGCAGAGGATGTGTATGTCGTGGGCGACACGCCCGCGGATATCGCCTGTGGCGCCGCCTGTGGACTGCGCACCGTCGCGGTCGCTACGGGCGTCATCCACTCGCTCGACGAGCTGCGCGCATGTGGGCCCGACTATGCCTTCGCCGATCTCAGCGGGCTGCGCACGCTGCCAGTCTAGCCCCCGCGCAGGAGAAACCACGTCCGCCAGACGCCGAGGACCGTCGGAGCGTCATCTAACTCATTGCTCAAACTCGCGGCCAACGCCTCGGCCAGCGGCAATTTGCGCAGAGTAAAGCTCTCCGTGCCCTCCGGCTCCGCCTCGCCAAAGCGCAGATCCGTCGCCAGGTAGATCAAGCAGGCCTGGGATGACACACCGTCGCTCAAGTAGTAGCGACCGAGCGGTTTCCACGACGCGGCGACGATTCCCGCCTCTTCGCGAAGTTCACGCCGTGCCGCGGTCAGTGGCT
>DATEGV010000176.1:0-11974 GCA_035279925.1 Ktedonobacterales bacterium
CTGCCACTCCAGGCGCGGAGGAAACGCGGTGTATCCCGACGCGCGGATCAGCGCCAGCTCCTGCTCGCCGACGGGGCGATAGAGCGTCGTGATCGCGTCCATCGGTGGTCTCCTGGTGGGAGCGCCTCATCCACCCGCTGGGGTTGGGTTACCCTATTGGACGGGGCAGGGTACGGTTCACGCAGAGTCAAAGGGAGTTGAAACGGAGTCACGCAGAGTTCGAGAGAGAATGCTGCGCCGGAGCGCCACGAGCCTGACTATCTCTTAGCGGCTGTGGTCTTCGAAAGTACTCTGTGTCACTCTGTGTGTACTCCCTTAAACTCTGCGTGAACCGTACCCCCAACCCTCGCCCAGAGGAAAGCGTCAGGGGAGAGATCTCAAAGCACCTTGCGCAGGAAGTTCTGCGTGCGCTCCTGCTGGGGCGCGGAGAAGATCTGCTCCGGCTTGCCCTCCTCGACGATCACGCCGCCGTCCATGAAGATCACGCGGTCGGCGACCTCGCGCGCGAAGCCCATCTCGTGCGTGACGACGACCATCGTCATGCCCTCTTCGGCAAGCTGGCGCATCACTTTGAGGACCTCGCCCACAAGCTCCGGGTCCAGGGCGGAGGTCGCCTCGTCAAAGAGCATCAGCTTCGGGTCCATCGCCAGCGCCCGCGCGATGGCCACGCGCTGCTGCTGCCCGCCGGAGAGCCGCGCTGGGTAGGCGTCCGCTTTGTGTTCCAGGCCGACCTTCGCCAGCAGCGATTTCGCGCGCTCCTCGGCCTCGGCGCGGTTGGCGCCTTTCACCTGGATGGGCGCTTCCATGATGTTCTGTAGCGCCGTCAGGTGCGGGAAGAGATTGAACCGCTGGAAGACCATGCCGATCTGCGCGCGCATCGCGGCGATGTTCTTCTCGGTGTCCTCGACGACGCGGCCATCCTCCGTCTCGCGGTAGCCGACCGGCTGCCCGTCCACGTAGATGTTGCCCTTGGTGATCTTCTCGAGGTGGTTGATACACCGTAGAAACGTCGTCTTGCCGGAGCCGCTTGGCCCGATGACGCAGACGACCTCGCCGCGCTGCACCCGCATCGAGACGCCGCGCAGCACCTCGTTCTGGTGGAAGTATTTGTGGACGTCGCGCGCGTCCACCATCGGGGCGGAGCCGCTATTGCCTGTCGCGACCGTCTCTTGCGCCATCTCGGGATTCCTCAACTTCTAGCCATGTCCGTGAACGCTGTCCGACTTCTCTCTAGCGATGGTCCAGCGGGACGGGCAGCGCCACATCGGTCACTGGCGCGCCGGCTGGGCGCGTGCGGACGAAGATGTTGCCGAACACGCGTCCGAGCCAGGGCCCCTGCCCAAGCTGGCTTGGGTCTATATTGGAGGCGTTCAGCTTGCGCTCGATGCTCGCCTGGATGAAGCTCCACACCGTCGTCAGGGTGAGATACCAGATCGCGGCGGCTGTGAGAGCTTCCAAGACGTTCCCGGTAAAGGCGAATGCGTTAGCGACCTCCAATAGTTCGAAGACGCCAATAGTGGAGGCGAGCGACGTGCTCTTGAGCATACTGTTGAACTCATTGCCCAGCGGCGGCACAATCACGCGCAACGCCTGCGGCAGGACGATGCAACGCATGCCTTGCCACGAGGTCATACCGAGCGAGCGCGCCGCCTCCATCTGCCCCGGATCAATGGAGTCAATGCCGGCGCGCACGATCTCCGCCATGTAGGCGCCCTCATTGAAGGACAAGGCAATAAACGCGGCGATAAAGGCGTCAAGCGGCGTCGCGTCAACGAACCCCAGGTGTTGAAACAGGTTGGTGTGAATCAAAGGGCGAGCAACATGGATGATTGGGAGGAAGTTGTACAGAAAGACAATTTGGACCAGCAACGGTGTCCCGCGAAAGAACCAGACATACGCCTGACCGATTCCCCGCAACACTCGTAGCCGCGAGCGGCGCACGAAGTAGAGCGCCAACCCGATCAGTGAGCCGACGAGCTGCGCGAGCACAGCCATAATCAGGGTCAGGAGCACGCCCTGTAGCACTTCTGTTCTGAACAGGAATTGCCAAACGGCTCCCCAGTGATAGCTGCCGTTGAGCGTCAGGATGCTCTCAAAGAACTTGACAACTGGATTCGATCCCATGCGATTCCTCTGCTTGCACTATCAGGCAGCTCTGTCGAAGGGCGGCGCTCACTTGTCGTGTGCGATGGCAGCTCGGCAAGTGGATGTGGGTAGTAAGAACGTACGAGAGATAGCCCCTCGTACGTTCTACCACACTCTGCCGCCTGTGCGTTACCTGCCCTTTAGGAGAGCGGCGGGTAGGCCAGGCTCAGCTGTCCCCAGGCTGTCAGGATTCGCTGATAGGTGCCGTCGGTACGCATGCCCGTCAGCGCCGCCTTGATCGCGTCTTCAAACGGCGCGTTGTCTTTGCGCACGACGATGCCTTCAGGCGACGGCGCGACGGTGATGCCGGAATCCACGAGCTGCCCCTTGTGCAAGGACACGTAGTAGTCCGTCACCGGCTGGTCCTGGTAGCTCGCGTCCGCGCGGCCATTGAGCACCTGCAAGACGACCTGACCTTGATCGTCGTTGGAGACGATGGTAATCAGTTTGTTCGCCGTTTTGCAGACGGGGGTCTGCCCGGAGCTGCCGTCGCCGGTGCCGTTGGCGTCTTTGAGTTCGCCGAGCTCGACGGTGCCATTCTGCACGGCAATCGTCTTGCCGCACATGTCGCTGAACGCCTTGAACGTGCCGCCATTTGCGGTGGTGGTCAAGATGGATTCGCCGGCCTGGAAGTAGGGAATCATGTCCACTTTGCCGAGGCGCGTGCTGTTGATCGTGAAGGATGAGATGGACATGTCATAGCGCTGCTGGCCCAGAGGAGCTGTAGACATGTCAGGGATGATGTTGTCGAAGACCGCCTTTACGATGGTCGTATGCAGGCAGAGGCGACGACCAATCTCGCGCGCGAGATCCATGTCATAGCCAATGTAACTGCCGGCGTTGTTCGGATCGGGGTACTCAGCGGGCGCGTAGGTGGTGTCACTGGCGACGGTCAATTGGCCGCCGCTGACGAGATGCCAGCTCGATGAGTCCGGGCAGGTGACGGTTGAGGTCGGCGTGCCACCAGCGTTCACTTTGTGACCACCGCCCGCCGTGGTCGAGGTTCCGCAGGCCGAGAGTACCATGGCAAGCAAGGTACCAAAAGCCAGGAAGCCCGCCCAGAGCCGCGGGCGACCTCTTGGGATGGATGTGCGCGATGCGATCATGTCGTTGTCTCTCCCAATGCTATGCGAGGCCCACGAGCCTCACCACGTCCGGGCGCGAAAGCTCGCTGTCGTGTGTAGCCAGTCTACCATCACCATGCAAGCCCTGGAAGCGAGAGACGGACGAGCAGAGCTAAATATAGCGCAACTGATCGTACATCTCATCCGACGTGATCTCGCCAAGGACCACGAGCAGGCGGCGAGCGATCTCATGCGGTGGACGCTGGGTGGCGATGAGAATCCCACAGTGATGCTGGTGACTCGTGACAAGCGACCGGTGGAGCGCCTCGAAGTCAACGCGGTTATGAGTGAGAAGAGCGCGGTTTTGGCTAGTCGCGTACGACAGTTGGCTGCTATCTGAGGTTGAAAGGCGTCCAGCGTCTCTCGTAGTCAATACATCGAACCCACGAGTTTGGATGAGGGAGGCTAGCAGTACGCTCACATCCTCATCGAGATACACACGTATGAAAATGTCATTCATAGGTCGCGCACGAGCGGGTCAAGAAGCGCGGTGGGAACGTGGTTGAGTTCGATGCGCCGGTTAATCGCGTCCTGATGATCGCTGTAGTAACTGAGCGCGTCAAATACCTGGGATAGGCTTAGATGCGGTAGATGAGTTGGTATTATTTCCGGTGCAACGCCCTGCCTCCACATGACGACGATGGCGCGAACCGGCGTGCGTGTTCCCCGCACAATCGGCTCACCACCTAGGATCTCATCATCCGTCACCACATAGGGATGTTCTGTGCGCTGCATCATGACCTGTCCGCCCTTCAACTCTGGCGCACATGACGACGCCGCTCATTCGCTCGTCTAGCGGTATTCTACCACGCTTATGCCCTACCCGTGGCCGTATCGGCAAGGGGTGGCCGCCTCACACCGCCTCGTCCACCGCGTGCAGCGCGGCAGCCGGACCGTCCGATTGATGGTGCGTGCGAATGTAGAGCACGGCGCGCTCCGAAAGGCCGGCGCGGGCGGCGAGATCGGCGCCGATATCGGCGTGACGCCAGGCGCGGTAGAACGGGCGACGCCAGCGGGTCTCCGGCGCGCGCGCCAGCCAGCGCAGCAGCCCCGGCGCGAACGCACGCAGCAGCACGAAGACCGGCCGCACCCAGAGGCGCACGCGGCCTCCCCCTTTGCCGCTATCGTGCAGCAGCGCCGCCGCCAGCAGGTCCGCGTCCACGCAGCCCCGCACCAGCAGCGCGCGGTAGACGGTCAGGCTGTGGCGCTGATCATTGCGCGACATGGCGTAGAAGATGGGACGCGCGGCCTCTGGCAGGGTCGCCGCGACGATGGCGCGGTCCTCGGCGTCCAGCGGGCGGGCGGCCACGGAGCGCCAGAGCTGGTAGACACGGTACAGCGCGGCGCGCGGGCGGCTCTCTGGGCGCCTTGTGGGTGATGGTGTGGGCGTGGTCGCGGTAGGATGGACCATCGTGCCGCGCCTCTACAGCCCGAAGTAGACGTGAAAGATATTGCCGGCGAAGTGGCCAGCGATATAGTTCGCCTGCGAGATGAAGAAATCCGCCGGACTGAAGAACAGGCCCAGGATGCGGAAGATGTACGGGATCGCGAAGAACAGCACGAGCAGCCCGAACTCCATGTAGCCTTCGTAGCGCCGGAAGTTGATCGCCTGCTGGTCCGGCAGCAGCGCGAACAGAATCTTGTAGCCGTCGAGCGGGTGCAGGGGGATCAGGTTCAGCAGCGCCAGCAGGATGTTGGTGACGGCGAAGATGAAGAGGAACTGCTCGATGCGCAGGACGTACGCGGGCTGCGCCGAGGCGAGGCAGCCTTGCAGGCTCATGCCGTGCTCCGCGGAGCAGAGGCCCGCGCGCGCGCCCAACGTCGCGTAGCCCGGCAGGGAAGGCAGCGCGGCGGCGATACCAAGGCCAAGCGCGAGGTTCACCAGCGGCGCGGAGATGGCGACCAGCAGAATGCCCGTGTTGGGGCCGACGCGCATACGTGTCGAGTCTACCCGCACCGGGCGTCCCCAGCCCAGGCCGCCGAACGAAAACGCCGTGACGACGCCGACGATCGTGCCGATGGTGGCCATCTGCCGGCGCGGCGCCAGCGCCAGGCGTCCCTCGGCCACGGGAGTGTGATCGCCCAACGCGGAGGCGACGGCGGCATGGGTCGCTTCATGGATCGTGATGGCGAGTATGAACGTAACGAACGTCTCGACAACCAGGATGACGTTCATGAGTGCTCTCTTCCTGCCCGTTCCGCTCGGTGAGCCGGGTATATAACGACCAGCCGGCCCAACGTCGTGGCGGGCATGACGCTGAGCCGTGTGGTCGCCCGCGTGGTGAAAGTGGCGCCGCGGACACGAGGGCTACGCGGGAGCCTTCTCGGTCTTGCCCTTCTTGGGCTTGCGCTTTTCCTTGTTTGTCTTCTGGTTCTTGTCCGCCATAACAACCTCCCGTCGGGCGTCTGTGGCGGGACGCGACGGCTACGGCTCCGTCGCCGACTCCACGCCTGCCATTATACTACGTGGCTGGCGGTCTCTCCGTCCAGAGAGATTTCTAGGCCTTCTCGCGCCGTCATTACATTTGGGAACACTCGACGGGCGTCGCGCTCCAGGGCGCGCACATCGCTGTCGGCATAGTTGGGATCATGGTGGAAGAGCACCAATTGCTCGACGTGGGCCGCCCGCGCCATGCGCGCCGCCATCGCCGGCGTGCTGTGACCGAAGCCGCGATGCGAGTCGGGGCCGGAGTAGTCGTCCTCGCTGTACTGCGCGTCGTGGACAAGCACCGTCGCGGAGCGCGCGAAGCGGAGAAAACGCTGCTCGGCCGCCGCGCCGCCCACACCGACCTCGACATCCGTGGCGAAAACGAGACTGCGCCCACCGCCGCTGATGCGATACATCAGCGTGCCGTCGCGCGGGTGGCGAACGGAGTAGAGCACATCCACCGTCAGCGCGCCCGGCGGCGTCGAGGTCTCGCTTGTGACGAGCGCCGGGCCGGTCGCCTCCGGCAGCCAGACGAGCCGCACGCCGTCGCCGACGCTGGTGAGTCGCCGGCGCGAGGGCAGATCGCGGAAATCAACGGGGAAATAGGGGGCGCGCATATAGCCCGCGATGATGTTCTCAAAGGTCATGCCGGCCTGATCGGGACCGAAGAAATGGAGATCGGCGTCGGCGCGGTACAGCGGCGCGAAGAACGGCAGGCCGCAGAGGTGGTCGTGGTGCGCGTGGGTGAAGAGCAGCGAGACGGTGGGCGAAACATCGCCGTGCCGGTTCGCCAGCTCATGCGCGAGCTCGTCACCCAGCGCGACGATACCGGAGCCGGCGTCCAGGATGACGATGTGCCGGCCGAAGCGTGCTTCCAGGCACGTGGTGTTGACGCCGATGCGCGAGCCGAGCGTGTGGGCGACGGGGTGGCTGCCGCGTACGCCCCAGAAACGCACCCGCAGCGCCGCGCCGGGGGTGGTCAGCGTGTCGGACGAGGGGCGAGCGTCCGGCAGGATATGCGCGTTGGCCCGCGCGCTGTCAGTGTCGCGCCCTGTCGGGATCGTCTCGCCCCGCGTTGGTCCCTGTATCACTCGCGCCATAGCCGCCCCTCCCGCGCAGCGTCCGATTCGCGCGCCGCGCGCTGCCCACGCCGGAGAACCAGCGGAAACCAGCAGCGCCGCGACTTGTGCGAAAGTATAGCACCTGCGCGAGAGGATTGGGTGTGATCTAGGCGACTCCTTTGACCACCCGCGCCCGCGCCTGTGCGTCCACGCCTCGCAGCGCGAGCATCGCATAGAACGCGCCAACCAGCGCGACCAGCCCAGCGACCCCGAAGAGCGTGTCAACCGGACCGAAGTGTTGCCCGATGAACGCGACGTGGAAGCCGCGTAGAGGGCCGCTGGCCAGCCAGCCGGCGGCGGCGGTGGAGAGCAGAGAGGCGACGGCCCCCGCCGCGCTGATGAGGGCGATGGTGCGGCCCAGCATCGCGCGCGGCGTCGCCCCGACGATCAGCGGGCCAACGGCGACATTGATCGGCGCGTTGACACAGCCGACGAGGAAGATCAGCATGGCCGCCGGGGCCACCGATGTCATGCGAGAGTACGCCACGACGATAACGCCAATGCCAAGGATCGAGAGCCAGAACGTGCGCGCCGTGCCGACACGCTGTACGAAGAGCGCCGCGACGACTGAGCCGGCGACCAGCCCGGCGCCGTCGAGCGCCTCCAGATAGCCGTAGACAGAGGGCGCCGCGCGCAGGTTGTTCGTGACGAAGAAGATGTCCAGCGCGTTGATGAGGCCAAGGCCTGTCAGCACGATGACGACCGTGACGGCGATGGCGCGGGTCACGCGATTGCGGGCGAGGTTGGCCGCGCCACCTCCAAACTCGCGCCAGAACCGGGGCTTGGTCTGCCGCGCCTCCGGCTGCTTTTTGCCGGACATGCGCACGAGCCAGAGCGCGCCGAACGAGACGCCGAACGAGAGGGCGTTGATCGCCAGCGCCACGCGCGCTCCATACGCGAAGAAGAGCGGCGCGGCCAGCGCCGGCCCAATGATGAGCGCGCCGGTGCTCGTCACCTGCATCAAGCCCGTCGCGCGGGCAAGCTGATCTTCGCCGACGATGTCGTTTACGATGGCGAGACGCGCCGGTCCGAAGAACTGCGCGCAACCGACGGCCAGGACCACGACGACGTAGATAAGGACCAACCGTGCGATCGGCGAGGGATGCGCGCCGCCGAATGGGGGAATGGGAGCGACGCCGGTGGCCAGCAGCAGCGCCGCGATCAGTAGCGCGCGCAGGCCGTCCATCGCAAGCATGGTGCGGCGGTTGTCCCAGCGGTCCACGAATACGCCCGCCAGCGGCCCGACGAGCATCGTCGGCGCGACCGTCGCCAGCAGCACCCCGCTGACGGCCAGCGGCGCCCAGCTCTGACCCTTGGCCAGGTCGGCGGCGATCCAGAGGATCAGCGTAGTGTTGAAGACGTAGTCACCGATGGACGAGATCGCGCCGCCGCCAAAGAGCAGCGTGAAGTCGCGATTGCCGAGCAGGAGATTGCGGCGTTTTACGGGCGCGGCCAATGATGTGGTAGGATCCATGTGACTCCTCCAAGCGCGCTTGTTCGGAATAGAATGGGTTTTTGGGGGTCCAGGCGTATGTGGCGCGCCAACGCCGCATGCGCCGTTTCTTTATGGGCGCGCTAGGTCTTCCACATGTCGGCCTCCTTGCGCTGGAGAACGGCCCGCACCTCCGGCGAGGCTGCCAGCGTCCCGCGCGATCGGAACCGGCCAATCGCGCGATCCGCCAACTCCGGCGTCACATCCTCGCCGATGACGCAGGCGCCGAGCACGAACACGTCGAGCATCCCGCCACGGGTGAGCGCGTCCTCGAGCTCGCTGGCGTGGAGCGTGGTGGCGCCGGCGGCAAAGAAGCGGAGCCGCTTGGGTTTCACGGCCGATGTATCCGGCGTCCGCGCCTCCGGCTCACGATGCGCGCCGCTCTTTCGCTCCTCCGCCACGTCCTCAGCGCCTCCCTCGGCTTGACTATCAAGGTGGTGCGCCATCAGCGAGAAGGCGATCTCGCGCTCGCCGGGAGCGTTGCGCGCGATGCGGTAGGGAAGCAGAAGCTCCTCGATGCGCTTGACGGCATGTTCCCATTCGGCGTTGGTCATCCACAGCGAGCCGGTGGTGAAGGCGACGATGTCCTCGCCCGAAGGCGTCGCGCGCATTGTCCGGCGCACGGCCTCCAGATAGCTGGCCGTCTGCGACCGCACCACGCCCTCGATCAGCGCGATGGACTCGTCGGATGGGATCAGCTTGAGCACATCGGGCGAGACGGCGAGCACTTTGGCGATGGTGCGGTAATACTTTTCGAGCACTCCCCCTTTCTCGCGCGTCTCGACGAGCTTGACCAGCCCCACCCGCTCAAGCTCGCGCACGTGATAGTGCGTCTTGGCGGGCGCGACGCCGAGCAGGTCGCCGAGCTGGGTCACGGTCATCGCGCGGGCGGCGAGCGAGTCCACGATGCGGCGGCGCAGGTCGTCGGCGACGGTGCGCATCTGTTCGAGGGTCTCGATCATGTAGAGGTCGGGGATGTCATCCATCGGGTGTCCTGTGTTTCTTGATCGCTCAACTTTTCTTGATCGGTCAAAGTATACTGATAGAGCGGCGGGATGTCAAGGGAGAGGCGCCGCGCGTTGACGCTCGCCGCCCGTGCCGCGTATCATCCATGCACCGCATCCGGGTATGAGCGCGCTGAGAAAGGACCAACCGGCAATGGGAGAGACAGAGGCGACGACGCGCACAAGCTACATCACCTGTCCGCTCTGCGAGGCGACCTGCGGCCTCGAAGTGACCACCTCCGAGCGCGAGGCGGTCGCCATTCGCGGCGACCGCGCGGATGTGTTCAGCCACGGATATCTCTGCCCGAAGGCGTACAGCCTGAAAGAGCTTGACGCTGACCCGGACCGGCTGCGCGCGCCCATGATCCGTACCGGCGACACGTGGCGCGAGGCGACGTGGGATGAGGCGTTCGACGCGGTGGAGCGCGGCCTGGGGCCGATCATTCGCGAGCATGGGCGCGACGCCGTCGCCGCCTTCGCCGGCAACCCTAACGTCCACAATCTCTCCGGCCTGCTCTACACGCCCGCGTTTCTGGCGGCGCTCGGCTCCCTCAACACCTACACCGCCAGCACGCTCGACCAGATGCCCAAGCAGGTCTCCGCCGGCCTGATGTTCGGGACGGGCATCACCATTCCCATCCCCGATATTGACCGCGCTCAGTTCCTGCTGATCCTCGGCGCGAATCCGCTCGTCTCCAACGGCAGCCTGATGACGGCGCCCGGCATGCGCGACCGGCTGCGCGCCCTGCGCGCTCGCGGCGGCAAGGTCATCGTCGTGGACCCGCGATACACACGCACCGCCGAGGAGGCCGACGAGCACCACTTCATTCGACCGGGGACCGACGCGCACTTCCTCGTCGCGCTGGTCCACACCCTCTTCGCCGAAGACCTCGTTCGTCCCGGGCGGCTCGCGGAGCATCTGAACGGCGTCGAGGAGGTCCGCGCGCTCGCGGCGGGGTTCACACCAGAAGCGGTGGCGCCGGTCTGCGGGATCGCGCCCGATACCATTCGCCGCATCGCCCGCGAGCTCGCCGCCGCCGAGGCCGGCGCGGTCTACGGTCGCATCGGGACCTGCACGCAGGAGTTCGGTACGCTGGCAAGCTGGCTGCTGGACGTGCTCAACGTCTTGACGGGCAATCTGGACCGCGAGGGCGGCGCGATGTTCCCCACGCCCGCCGCCGGCGCCCGCAACACGCAGGGGACGCCAGGGCGCGGGTCGGGCATCAAGATTGGGCCAAAACGCAGCCGTGTGCGCGGACTCCCGCAGATCTTCGGCGAGCTGCCGATGGTGTGCATGGCGGAGGAGATCCTGACGTCCGGCGCGGGGCAGGTGCGGGCGCTCGTCACCATCGCCGGCAATCCCGTGCTGAGCGCGCCGGACGGGCAGCAGCTCGACACCGCGCTCGCCAGCCTTGACTTCATGGTGAGCGTGGACAGCTACCTCAACGAGACGACGCGGCGCGCGCACGTGATCCTGCCGCCGCCCTCGCCGCTGGAGCGTGACCACTACGATCTCGCCTTCTACCAGCTTTCGATCCGCGATATCGCCCGCTACTCGGCGCCCGTCTTCCCCCGCGACGCGAACCACCCGGAGGAGTGGGAGATCATGACGCGGTTGATCGGCGTCGTCGCCGGCCAGGGAGCGGGAGCTGATACCGGCCCGGTAGACGACATGATCGCGTACCAGCTCATCCGGCGCGAGGCGCGACTCGATGGCTCACCCATCCACGGACGCGAGCCGGGCGAGATTCTGGCGGCGATGGCGCCACTGCGCGGCCCACAACGCCTGCTCGACTTCCTGCTGCGCGTTGGCCCGTACGGCGAGGGCTTTGGCGCGCGTCCCGACGGCCTGACTCTCGCCAGGGTGGCCGCCGCGCCGCATGGGCTGGACCTGGGCGCGTTGAAGCCGCGCATCCCGGAGGTGTTGCGCACGCCGTCCGGCAAGATCGAGCTGGCGCCGGAGCCAATTGTGGCTGATGTGGCGCGGCTGCGCGCCTCGCTGGAACGGACGCCGGCTCCGCTGGTGCTGATCGGCCGGCGGGAGCTGCGCACCAACAACTCGTGGATGCACAACCTGAACGTGTTGGTGAAGGGACCGAGCGATTGCGTGCTGCGCGTACACCCCGATGACGCGACGCGGGCCGGTCTCGCTGAGGGGGATGACGCGGAGGTGGTCTCGCCGTCGGGCGCGGTCCGTGTCACGGTCAGCCTGACCGAGAAGATCATGCCAGGCGTCGTGAGCCTGCCGCACGGCTGGGGTCACAGTCTGCCGGGAACGCGCCTGCGCGTGGCCGCCGAGCACGCGGGCGTGAACGTGAATCTGCTGGTGCCGGGCGATCAGGTGGACCCGCTCTCCGGCAACGCGATCCAGAACGGCGTGCCGGTGACGGTGACGCGGGCCGGCGAGCGCGTGGCGGCGACGGCGACGGCGGAGGTGGGCGCGGGGATTGGGAACGGGTAACGCAGAGTTACGCAGAGTTACGCAGAGTTACGCAGAGTTACGCAGAGTTACGCAGAGTCACGCAGAGTTACGCAGAGTCACGCAGAGTTACGCAGAGTTATGGCGCCAAGGCGTAATAGATAGCGGTCGGCGCAGATGGGCGCGGCGCGTGGAGCGGTCGGCGCAGATGGGCGCGGCGCGTGGAGCGGTCGGCGCAGAT
>DATEGV010000177.1:0-6404 GCA_035279925.1 Ktedonobacterales bacterium
ACACAGAGTCACACAGAGTCACACAGAGTCACACAGAGTCACACAGAGTCACACAGAGTCACACAGAGTCACACAGAGTCACACAGAGTGTTCGCAGAGCTTTGGGTGGTCCTCACTCCCCCAGCCCCCTTCCCGCGCGAGGGAAGGGGGAGCCAGCGCAGTGACGGTTGGGCCAGGTTCCCCCTCGCCTCCGCGGAGGAGAGGGGGCAAGGGGTGAGGACACCCCAAACGTCAAGAACGCAAGCGGACCAGCTATCACTCGCTACAGGCTGGCGCACTGGCCAAGCTTCAGGCCGGCCACGATGTTGGGCGATCCGCCTGAGTCACCGAATTGTGGCGCGGGCGAGTCGCCGAAGCAGGCAAGGTTGCCGGCGATGGTGTTGGTCACGAACTCATTCCCATCCTCATCAGCCAACGTGATGTTATTGAGAATCACACTACGGCTGACCGTATTGCGAATGAACCCGAACCAGCACGATTGCAAACCAGTCACCTTCACCTCGCCGGAGATGACGTTGTCCTCGAAGTCGCTGTAGACCGGCGTCATGGGCGGCGCGCCGGGCAGTTGATTGTTGCACGTGACGCCACCGCCGCCACCCTGGAACGAGACGTGACCGTAGATGGTGTCACTATGGAAGATGGCAGCCAACGGGTTGTAGACCCGCACGTTGCCGTGCACCACGTCATTCGTCGTGAAATCGCAGCCGATGGCTGGCGAGCAGCCCAGCAGGGACTCCGCGCCCGGCTCGACTACGTAGTCACCCCAGACGATGACCGTGGATGGGAACAAGGTGTCCAGGGCCGCGTTACGTCCTACGACTAGATTGCCCTTCACCACCACGGTCCCACTCGGGATGAGACACACCCCGGCAATCGTGAGTGACGTGTACGTACCAGGAGCGACGATGCCAGGGGCAGTAAAGCTACCCGTGCACGTCGAACCCCCACCGCCTTCCGCATGAACGGCAGGCATGCTGAACATTCCAGCCGCCATCAAGAACACCACCACACTCGTTGCAAGTCGTCGCAATCGGGCTGTCTTCATCGTTCATCCCTCTCCTGTTGCGCGTCTTTAGACACCTCTACTGGACCTGGGATTCACCTGGACCGTGTGCGACTGCGCAATCACCTCCTCTCAACGAAACCATCAACCGGGGAGTAAATCAAGTGGGGCCAACGTATCACATACACTAGCATTGGGTGCAAGATCACACTGCGAGGTATCCTGCGCACTGGGATCATGTACGTTCCCTCGTTTGGCAAGAGTGTGTCGCCGCCGCATGGAGAGGGGATGATGTTCTGGTAACGATTCCATGGAGGTAGTAGAACGCGGCGCGGACATCCCAGGGGCAGATACTGGGAGATGCCCTACCTGCGAGTCGCTACTCCTCGCCCTCCGGCTCGCCGGCGCCACCCAGCAGCGCGTCTACCTCGGCGAGGCAGTCGTCTCGGTCGAGCGCCCAGCGCCGGTAGGCGACGCGGTGGACTCGCCAGCCGGCGCGCTCCAGGATGGCCTGGCCGCCGACGCTATCGAGCGAGAGGGGATCGTTGGGGGAGGGGCGGCGCTCTGGGTCGCCGTCACAGGCGATGGCGAGGGCGCGATTGCCGCGCTGGGCTACCACATCCACCGCGAAGCCGGCGACAGGATAGCTCACGAAGACCGTGTACCCTTGATGGCGCAGCGCCTCCGCAAGCTCGGTCTCGAAACCGGAGCCGCGCCCGCCCAGCGCCTCAGGATGTTCCGGCTCCAGGCAGTCCTGCGCGTAGCTGAGGTAGTCCGCGAGCAGGTGACTCGGCGGCAGATTCTGTGGCGAGAGCGCGGTGAAGATCACCTGGCGACGGCGGGCGCGCGTGACGGCGACATTGAAGAGATTGTCGTTGTTCAAGAACGTCACGGTGCTGCGGTGCGAGGTTGGGTCGGCGCAGAAGCTGAGCAGCATCACGTCGCGCTCGTCACCCTGGAAGGTGTGCGCGGTGCCGACGGTGATGTCGTGGTCTTGCACGATCTTTGACTTGAGCTTGGCGGCCAGTGTCTTGTTCAGGTAGTTCACCTGGTCTCGGTACGGCGAAAGCACGCCGATGGACGAGCGCTCGCTCGGCGCTTTCTTGGCCTCCGCCTTGGCGATCTTGTTGATCTCCGTTAGGATCGCCTCGGTCTCGGCGACGTTGTAGCCGGCCTTCTCACGCTTGCCGTTGACCTTGCGCAGCTCGACACTCCGCGCGCCGATGGTGTCGGGCCGGCGAGTCATCACCCGCAGCGCCTGACCATAGAACTTCTGGTTGCTGAACTCGATGATCTGCGGCAGGCAGCGGTAGTGCTCGTCCAGCAGCACCACGTCATCCTGCGAGGGCAGCGCGCCGTTCACGACGTCCAGCAGGCTGTGCGTGCGGTAGTTCCATTGTGAGCGCTGGCTGGCTGAGAGGCCGTGTTGCGAGGCGAGCGCCGCTTGCCGGTCCTCGCGCAGGAACGAGAGGTGGCGTAGCTGTTTCGGGTCGCCGCAGACGATGGCGCGCTTGGCCCGGTAGAGCAGCGGCAGGGCGCTGGCGACGTCGCACTGCGAGGCCTCGTCTATGATGACCAGATCGAACATCTCGCGCCCAAGCGGCAGAAGCTCGGCGGCGTGCGGATTGGTCACCGCCCAGATGGGAAAGGTATTGAGCAGAGCGGGGAAGTCTAGTTCGGCGAAGATCTTATCCTGCTCGGCGGTGCTGCGCGCCTCCAGCGCCGTCTTGAAGAGCGCCAGCGTGCGCCGGTTGAGCCGCAGGGCGTCGGCCAAGGCGTCGCGTCGCCGCACGGAGAGCAGCTCGCCGACGAGCGCGCCGCGATCCAAACGTAGCCGGGCATGGCGGGTCAGCAGCGTGTTGATGTCGTCGCGCCGCGCCAGCTCATCCTCGACCTCGGCGAGTTCCTCACGAGTCTTCTCCCGCTCGATGATCGCTTCCATCTTGGCGAGCGTGTTGGGGTCCACCCCAAGCTTGCCGCTCATCGCGGAGGCCAGTTGATCGCGCTTGCGCCCGGCCATCCAGCCGACGACGGGCATCTTGCTGGATTGTAGTTTGAGCAGCTCTTCGTGCATGCGCCGCAGCTCGCCGACGCCAAGGCCCGACGCTGCCGACTCGTCGTAGTCGGGCACGCGCATCGCGCGTAGTTGCCGCGTCACCTGCGACCAGCGCGCTTCGAGCAGCAGGATCGTGGCGATGTCCTCATCCACGCGCGCCAGCTCGTCGTCGGCGTCGCGCAGCCGTTCTTCGAGCATCTCGATCTCGCCGGGGCGCGGCTTCTGGGGCGCGCCGGTGCCGTCGAAGAGGTTGTCCAGGAACTGCTTGAGCTCGTCGCGGTAGTGTCGGTCGCCGCCGCGCAGGATGACGGTGAGGCTGCCCAGGTGCGGCCGCAGCTTCTCGACGACGACATCCACCGCCTTGTTCATCTTCGAGGAGAGCAATACGGTCTGCCCGCGCGCGACGGCGTCCAGGATGAGCTGGGCGATGGTGAACGACTTGCCAGTGCCCGGAGGGCCGATGACGAGCGTGAGCGGCCTGTGCTCGGCCTGGCGTAGCACGCGCGTCTGGGCGTGGCTCAGCTCCGCGCCGGAGAGAATCGGGCGGGCGTCCGCGCGCTCGTTATGATGCGCCGCATGGTGGTTGCCAGCGGCGCCGGCCTTCGGCTTGGCGGCGTCGCCAAATATGGCGGCGAGCGGGAACGACATATCGCCGCGCATGCCCATCTCTTGCAATTCGGTCAGCACGCCGCGCGCCTCAGTCGGCCGGCGAACCAGCGCCATCGCGGAGGCGCAGAGCAACTGCACCGGACTGTCATGCTCGATGAGGTCACGCAGCGCATCGCCACTCTGGAGCTCCGGGAAGGCGTGCAGGTCGTCGGTGCGCAGATCGGGAATCAGCTCGCCCACGACGCTGGCGAACTCGCGGATGGCCTCAAGATCGAACGGGGCGATGGGCACCTGCGCCAGGATCGCTTCGGCGTAGGCCTGCGCCTGCTCGTCGTTCTCCGCGTCAATCAGCGAGGCCAGCAGGGGAAAGTTGATGCGCTGCTCCTCGATGTCTATGCCCATCCACGCCTGCGAGCCTTCGTGTTCGATGCGCGCGGGCCAGTAGAGCAGCGGCGCGCAGTAAAGCTCGCCCTTGCGTTTGGCGCCGGCGGCGGGGCCGCGGCCGACAAGGAAGAGCGAGCCGTAGATCAGGAACTTCTCGCGACGGTTGACGTCGGCGGCGTTCTGCGCCGTAACGCCCGTGCTGAGGGGCATTTCGAGGCGGTCGGCCTGGTTCGTCAGCAGCAGCTCGTTCGTCTCGGCGAAGGTCAGATACTCGGCCTGGTTTTTGTCGAGAACGTTGGTGAGGACGCCTCCGCGCGAGTCGGCGGCGAAGCAGTCATGGTAGTAGCGGCAGACGCCGGCGAAGAGGGTCGCGGCGGGTCCGGGAACGCCCTGCGCGATAGCGATGGAGGGGTCGGGCCAGTCGGAGACGGGGGTGTAACCGGCGCGTGCGGGCGCGTCCACGATCACGGTGTCGTCGGTCGAGGCGGTGTTGCGCGCGCGTCGGAACGTAGGCATGACACTCCCTTTCGGCAACGCGCGTCGCGGGTTCCTAAACATGGCGCGCGTCCGGCAGCGCGGGGAGTATATGGCCGGCAACCGGCGCGCGTCAAGAAAATCCCCAGGATGGGGGAGTGGGCGAACACCCGCCGCGTGGTATAATGCCGCACAAGACGCCGGCTCGCATGAGATACGCTGGTCGGCTCCCGCGGCATGACCCCCAAACGAAGGAGTTTCGGGTGCGATCAGTCTGGCGGATCAGTTCTCGCGGCCAACGCTGCCAGCCATCCGCGCGACCCCAACGGACGCGCCGTCGCCTGTGCGTGCTCCCCGCGCGCTGCCAGACGCTCCTCCGCATGCCGCCTATTTTCGGTGACTCCACCTTCATCAACGACACCATTCGCCGCGAACACTCGCCACCAGGGATGGGGTACGAGTAACGTAGAGTTACGCGGAGGGAACACAAAGCCACACAGAATTTCAAAGCGATTGTTCCCTCTCCATCAAGCCTAATGGCGCTCGCTTCTGGCTCCGCTCTCCTAATTGGACGGGTCAGCGCGAGCGGAATAGCTCGGGAGGTGAACATCGAGATGGCCAACGACGACTTCATGCCGATCAAGAACTGGGATCACATCGAGTTCTATGTCGGCAACGCGAAACAGGCGGCGCAGTTTTACAACGACACCTTCGGCTTCATCCCCGTAGCCTACGCTGGCTTGGAGACTGGCCTACGCGACCGGGCGAGCTACGTCATGCAACAGGGCAAGATTCGCTTCGTGCTGACGACATCGCTGGACCCCGATAGCCCCATCTCCGAGCACGTGCGCTTGCACGGCGACGGCGTGAAAGATATCGCGCTGGAGGTGCCGGACGCCGAACACGCCTATCGGGAGGCGCTCAAACGGGGAGCGCGCGGCGCCTACGAGCCGGTTGTGCTGGAAGACAGCCACGGGCGGGTCAAGCGCGCCGGCATCTACACCTATGGCGAGACACTCCACAGCTTCGTCGAGCGCCAGCACTACGCCGGACCGTTCCTGCCGGGTTTCCGCGCCGTGGAGGCGACGGCTGAGCAGCGGGCGCGCGACTGCGGCCTGCGCGCGATTGACCACGTCGTGGGCAATGTCGAGTTGGGCAAGATGAATGAGTGGGTCAAGTTCTACGAGGATGTGCTTGGCTTCAAGCAGATCATCCACTTCACCGACGAGGCGATCAGTACCGAGTATTCGGCGCTCATGTCGAAGGTGATGGAGGGCGGCCACGGCAAGATCAAGTTCCCCATCAACGAGCCGGCCATCGGCAAGAAGAAGTCGCAGATAGACGAGTACCTCGAATACTACAAGACGCCAGGCGTGCAGCACGTCGCCATGATTACCGGCGACATTCGCGAGTCGGTGGCGAAGCTCCAGCGTCAGGGCGCGCAGTTCATCCCCGGCATGTCATCCTACTATGAGGAGCTTGAAGGGCGCGTCGGCAAGATTGACGAGCCGCTGGAGGACCTGGAGAAGCTGGGCGTGCTGGTTGATCGTGATGACGACGGCTACCTGCTACAGATCTTCTCGAAGAATGTGCAGGATCGCCCGACAGTCTTCTTCGAGGTGATTCAGCGTAAGGGCGCCCGCGGCTTCGGTGAGGGCAACTTCAAGGCGCTGTTCGAGGCCATCGAGCGCGAGCAGGCGCTTCGGGGGAATCTGTAGGTCTGTATGGGGACGAGGGATGGGTAACGCAGAGTCACGAGGGACGGGTAACGCAGAGTCACGCAGAGTAAGTCAGATAAGGCAGGCGGTGAGAGATAACGGGTGGCGCTCGCGCCTATGTCTTGCGGGCCAGGGGGCAACAAAGCTACCTGGCCGTTTT
>DATEGV010000178.1:0-14628 GCA_035279925.1 Ktedonobacterales bacterium
GTCCCAACGGCCAGCGCGAGCCAACACATCGCGCTGCTATACTTTCGATAGTGACGGCGGGGAGCCTCGCGACTCCCGCTATAGACCGTATGTAGTGTGTCCACCGGAGGCCGGCAGCTCCATGGGAATCACGTCCAAGGATGAACAGACGCGAACGGATGAGGACCGTCGCGAGCGCGCGCCGGCGACAGGCGGAGGCGCCGCGCTGGCGGAGGAGCGCGCCGGCAAGTGGACCGTGCTGCTGATCGTCGCCATCGGCGTCTTCATGGCCACGCTGGATTCCAGCATCGTCAACATCTCCCTCCCCAAGATCAGCGCGTACTTCCAGGTGTCGCTCAACGGCGCCGTCGAATGGGTCATCATCGCATACCTCATCGTCATCGCCAGCATTCTGCTCACCTTTGGACGGCTCACCGACATCATGGGCCGCAAGCTCCTCTGGGTGATTGGACTCGTCATCTTCACCGTCGGGTCAGCCCTCTGCGGAGCCGCGCCCTCGCTGGCACTGCTGATCGCATTTCGCGCGTTCCAAGGCATCGGCGGCGCGCTGCTCATGGCCATCAGCCCTGCCATGATTACCCGCGCCTTCCCCGCCAGCGAGCGTGGCCGCGCCCTCGGCCTCAACGCGCTCACCGTCGCCGTCGGCGCCAGCGCCGGCCCCAGCATCGGCGGCGTGCTCACACAGGTCGCCTCCTGGCGGTGGATCTTTTACATCAATGTTCCCATCGGCGTCATCGGCGTCTTCCTCACCCTCAAGCTGCTCAGCGAGCCGATGCGCCCGCGCCGCACAAGTCAGCGCTTCGATCCCGCCGGCGCCGGACTGCTCTCCATCGGCATGATCGCCCTCGTGCTCGCCCTCAGCTTCGGCCAACAACTTGGCTGGGGAACGCGCACCGTGGTCGGTCTCTTCGTTGGTAGCGCCCTGGTCTTTCTCCTGTTCCTGCTCACGGAACGCCACGTGCGCCAGCCCATCGTTGACCTCAAGCTGTTTCGTAGCCGCCTCTTCAGCGCCGCCCTCATCAGCAGCTTCCTCAGCTTCCTCGCTCTCTTCGCCGTCACCTTCCTCTTGCCGTTCTATCTGGAACAGTTGCGCGGCTTCGAGCCGGAGAAGGCGGGCTTTCTGCTCACCCCGGTCCCGCTGACGATCTCCGTCATCGCGCCCTTTAGCGGCTGGCTCTCAGACCGCTTCGGCTCGCAGTTGCTTAGCTCGCTCGGTCTGGCCATCGGCTCCGTGGGCCTCTTCTTCCTCAGCAACCTCTCGCCCCACGCCTCGCTCGTCGCGATCATCTGGCCGCTCATCGTCACTGGCTTCGGCCAGGGACTCTTCCAGTCGCCGAACAACAGCGCCATCATGGGGTCCGTCCCGCGCGAGCGGCTCGGCGTCGCCTCCGGCTTCCTGGCGACGGTGCGCGTGCTCGGCCAGAGCCTGAGTGTCGCGGTGGCCGGCGCCATCTTCGCCACACAGGGTGGGGCGGCCGCCGGCGCCGCGCTGATACACCACGTGAGTGGTCCCCATCTCTCTGCGCTGGATACCACCTTCATCCAGGCGTTCCACGCCGCTCTCATCACCTGCATGCTCATCGCCAGCGTCGGCGTCATCACCTCGCTCGTGCGGGGCCGCGCGCGGTAGCCCGGATTATTCATTGAGACCAAGAAAGCAGAGGCGTCTTTGTGATACAAGCGCAGTGATTCACCACACTCATTTTCAGCGGGAGATGTCTCGTGTAAGGTCTGCCCGGTTGCCAAGCAGCATGGTATACTTGTCTCGATGAGCCAAGCGCAGGAGTAAACAACGATGGTCGAGCAACTACGCCAGCTCTTCGAGCGCATCGAGCGCCAGCCCGAAGAGGTACAGAACCATATTGCCGAGATTGTGCGTCAGGAACTGGAAGAAGAAGAGTCCGGAGAGTGGGTACCTACCCCCGAAGAACTCGCCGCTATCGAAGCATCCGATGTCGAGTACGCGGCAGGCATGGGCCGGTCTTATGAGGACTACGTACGTGAGCGGGCCGCTCGTGAGGGTCCGTAGTGCCCTACCGTGTGATCAGTACCAAGCGCATCGAAAAGCAGCTCGATGCGCTCCCCGCGCCCATATTTCACCGCATCAATCAGGCTATTTTAGACCTGCGCGATCATCCTCGGCCCACTGGTGTGAAGAAGATGCACGGCAGCGCCACAACCTACCGGATACGTGTGGGGAATTACCGCATTGTCTATGATATAGACGACGCCGCCCAAGAAGTCCGGATCAAGGACGTTGACCACCGCAAGGATGTCTACCGACCCTAAAGGTACCCGAGCTGTCTGAGGACATCAACGACCGCGCCGGCCATTTACGGCCGCGACAACTAGGCTCCTCACCTCGCTCGTCCGGGGCCGCGCCCGCTAGCACTCCCTTGACAGGAGTGCCAACAGGTGGTATCGTTGCAGGTGTTGGCACTCAGGAATGACGACTGCCAGCACTCAGCCGCGCACGATGCTTGACACTCCCCGGAGGCTCGCGACATGTCCCTCGATCACCACCTCAGCCCGCGCAAAGAATTGATCTTGCGCGCCCTGGTCGAGGAGTACATTCGCACCGCCGAGCCGGTCGCGTCCCGCCAGCTCTCCGATCAGTTGGCGCTCGTACACGGCGTTGGCTACGGCTCCGCCACCGTTCGCAACGAGCTGGCGACACTCGAAGAAGACGGCTTCATCTACCAGCCGCACGTCTCCGCCGGGCGCATGCCGACCGACCTGGGCTACCGCTACTTCGTCGAGCGGCTCATGGGCGAATCGCAGCTTTCGGTCGAGGAACAGCGACTCATCCGCCACCAGTTCTATCAGGTGCAGCATCAGTTGGATGAGTGGGTGCGGCTCACGGCGAGCGTCATGGCCCAGGCATTGCAGAGCGCCGCCATCATCACGCCGCCGCGCGGAGTGGACGCCAAGCTCAAACACTTCGAGCTGCTGCTGCTGTACGAGAGCGTCGCCCTGCTCGTCGTCGTCCTGCATGACGGCACCGTGCGGCAGGAGCGGCTGCTGCTGGATACGCCGACGACCCAGGACGAGCTGAGCAAGCTCGCGCGCCGCCTGAATGAGCGGCTCGCCGGGGCGGACGCCGAGGTGGTCGGAGCATATGCGCGGCGCGAAAGCCAGCGGCTGGCCCAGGATGAACGGCTCGCGCTGGATTCGCTGTACCGCCTGCTCTCACAGCCCGACGTGCTCACGCCGGAGACCTTCTACCACGACGGCATCGTGCAGTTGCTGCGGCGCGACGACTTCGCCCACAGCGACCCTGAGCGCATTCGCCGCGTCGTGGAAGTGCTGGAGCGCAGCAAGTTCCTGCCCGCGATTGCCCCGCAGGTGATGGCGTCTGAGGGGGTCCAGGTCATCATCGGTGGCGAGAACGCGGAGGACGCGCTCAAAGATATGAGCGTCATCGTCGCGCGCTACGGCATCGAGGGCCAGGTGGGGGGAGTGCTCGGCATCGTCGGACCCCGGCGCATGCAGTATGGCCGCGCTATCGCGGTCGTTCGCTACATGACGGAGATGCTCAATGATCTCCTCTCTGAATTGTATTGACGAGGTGAAACAGGCATGATGGAGGAAGAGCGCACAACGCCGGCCCAGAACGAGGCGACGCCGCCAGGCGCGGCGTCCGACGACGGCGAGCGCGAGACACCGGACGAGAGCGCCGGCCGTGTGGCCGAGCTTGAGGCCCGTGTCGCGGAGCTTGAGCGGTCGCTGACGGGTGAGCGCGAAGCGGCCAATGACTACATGCAGCGCTGGCAGCGCGCGCAGGCCGACTTCGCCAATTTCCGCCGCCGCGCGCAACAGGAGCAGGAGCAGCGCGAACTGCTAGCCACGGGCAAGGCGTTTGCCGGCGTGTTCACCGCGCTGGATAGCTTCGAGCGCGCGTTTCAGACGTTGCCGCCCAGCCTGCGCTACTTCTCGTGGATGGATGGCGTCGCGTTGATAGAGATGCAGTTGCGGCGCACGCTCGACATGCACGAGGTGAAGCCCGTCGAAGCTGCCCCCGGCGCGCCGTTCGATCCCCTGCGCCATGAGTCCATCGGCGCGGTGGAGACCGCCGCGCATCCTGACGGCGCCATCGCCGCCGTGGTCCAGGCCGGCTACGAGCTGCGCGGGTTCATCCTGCGCCCTGCCCTCGTGCAGCTTGCGAAGGCTCCCGCCTCAACCAACGCCGAAGTTGCCGACGCGGAGCCTGTCTCCACCGCCCCCGATTCCGACGACAGCGCGATAGCCTCGGCGTCGGACGCTGAAAAAAGTGAAAATCCGGCAACTCCGGCAACTTCGGCAACTGCCGGCGCGGGTTCCCGTAGTACGAGTGAGGGGAGCTGACCCCAGAACAGCCAGCGCATCACGACCCTTTGAAGTTTGTCGAAACGTAGCATTCAGGAGGCTCCACAGTGGGCAAAGTTATCGGTATTGACCTGGGCACCACGAATAGCTGTGTCGCGGTCATGGAGGGCGGCGAGCCCGTCGTCATCCCGAACTCCGAGGGCGCGCGCACCACGCCGTCCGTCGTCGCGTTCACCAAGAACGGCGAGCGCCTCGTCGGCGAGGTGGCCAAGCGCCAGGCGATCACCAACGCCGAAAACACCGTCTTCTCGATCAAGCGGTTCATGGGCCGCAAATATGATGACCCCGAGGTGGACCGTGACCGTCGCCTCGTTCCCTTTAAGGTCGTGCGCGCTCCAAATGGCGACGCCTGGGTAGAGGCCGGCGGCAAGCAGTACTCACCGCCGGAGATCAGCGCGATGATCCTGCAGAAGCTCAAGTCGGACGCCGAGGCCTACCTGGGCGAGACCGTCACCGAGGCCGTCATTACGGTCCCGGCGTACTTCAACGACGCTCAGCGCCAGGCCACCCGCGATTCCGGACGCATCGCCGGCCTCGACGTGAAGCGCATCATCAATGAGCCGACCGCTGCCTCGCTGGCCTACGGTCTGGATAAGAAGAAGGACGAGCGCATCGCCGTCTACGACCTGGGCGGTGGCACCTTCGACATCTCGATCCTCGAGCTCGGCGACGGCGTCTTCGAGGTCAAGGCCACCAACGGCGACACGCACCTGGGCGGCGACGACTTCGACCAGCGCATCATCAACTGGCTCGCCGACGAGTTCCGCAAGGAGCAGGGCATTGACCTGCGCCAGGACAAGATGGCGCTCCAGCGGCTCAAGGAAGGCGCCGAGAAGGCCAAGAAAGAGCTCTCGTCTTCCATGCAGACGGAGATCAATCTGCCCTTCATCACGGCGGATCAGAGCGGCCCGAAGCACCTCGCCGTCACATTGACGCGCGCCAAGCTCGAACAGCTCACCGACGACCTGATTGACAACTCCGCCAAGCCCGTCACCCGCGCCCTCAACGACGCCGGGGTGGACGCCTCGCAGATCAACGAGGTCGTGCTGGTCGGAGGCATGACCCGCATGCCGGCGGTGCAGGCGATCGTCAAGAAGGTCTTCAATAAAGACCCCAACAAGGGCGTCAATCCCGATGAGGTCGTGGCCATCGGCGCGGCGATCCAGGCCGGCGTGCTCACCGGCGAAGTGAAGGACGTGCTGCTGCTCGACGTGACCCCGCTCTCGCTGGGCATCGAGACGCTGGGCGGCGTCTTCACGCGCCTGATCGAGCGCAACACGACGATCCCGACGCAGAAGAGCCAGACGTTCTCGACGGCCAGCGATGGCCAGACGAGCGTCGAGATCAAGGTGTATCAGGGCGAGCGCGAAATGGCGCGCGACAACCGCTTCCTGGGCAACTTCATCCTCGACGGCATCCCGCCCGCGCCGCGGGGCATCCCGCAGATCGAAGTGACCTTCGATATTGACGCCAATGGCATCGTCAACGTCAAGGCGCACGACCGCGGCACCGGCCGGCAGCAGCGCATCACGATTCAGCCGTCCAGCGGCCTCTCGAAGGACGAGATTGATCGGATGGTCAAAAACGCCGAGTCGCACGCCGAGGAGGACCGCCATCGCCGCGAGGAGATCGAGGTCCGCAACGAAGCCGACAACGCCATGTATCAGTCGGAAAAGACGCTGCGTGACGTTGGCGACAAGGTCTCCGCGGATGTGAAGAGCGATGTCGAAGCGAAGCTGGCCGACGTGCGCGCCGCGCTTGCCACCGACGACATCGAGCGCATCCGCTCGTCCAAGGACGCCCTGCAGACCGCGATGCTCAAGGTCGGCGAGCAGCTCTACGCGGCGGCGGGAGCCGCCGGCGGCGCTCCCGGTGAAGGCGACGGCGCGGAGGGCGCCGCCCCGGAGACCGATAACACCGTCGAGGGCGAGTTCAAGGAGATGTAGGTCTCCACGGTCGCTCCACCAGTGACAATGCCGTGACTGATGGGGCGTCGTCGCCCAAGTGCTCCGACTGCCTCAGTGGTTCACTCACCCGCGTGAATGGACCGCTGAGGCGTCGGTCATGCTGGCGCGCGAGAAGTTGCGCTAGTCGGATAGAATGTGGTTGCGAAGAGCGATTCAGAACCCAGCGATGGGCCGCGTGAAGGGTATTTCCGGCTCGCGTGGCGACGCCGGCGGCGATCAAGCGTGGCGCTGAGGTGGGGGCGGCCGGGGCGCGGAAGGCTCAGGACCGCGCACGAGCGTAGGGATGTCCTGCCTGGGACGACGCCGAGAGGCGTAGAGAGAGCGATGTTCCCGGCGGGGGAGCCAACTGAAGAGGAAGCCGATGGCCGCGACGAAACGTGATTATTACGAGGTGTTGGGGATCGCGCGCAGCGCCAACGAGGAAGACATCAAGAAGGCCTTCCGTCGGCTCGCGCGCCAGTATCACCCTGACGTGAATAAGGAAAAAGGCTCCGAAGAGCGCTTCAAGGAAATCAACGAGGCATACGAAGTTCTCGGCGACGGCCAGAAGCGCCAGGCGTACGACCGCTTCGGGCATGCGGGCGTCAACGGCGCGGCGGGCGGCGGCCCCTTTGAGGGCGGCTTCGGTGGGTTCGGCAGCTTCAGCGACATCTTCGAGCAGATCTTCGCCAACGCCGCCGGAACGGCTGGCGGCGCCCGTCGCGGCGCCCCACAGCGCGGCGCGGACCTGCGCTACGAGCTGACCATCTCCTTCGAGGAGGCCGTGCGCGGCTGCCAGAAGGATATCGAGATTCCGCGCTGGGAGACCTGCGCGCGCTGCCAGGGGAGCGGCGCCCAGCCCGGCACCAACACCGCCCGCTGTACGACCTGTCAGGGCACCGGCGAGATTCGCCGCGTCCAGCAATCCATCTTCGGCCAGTTCGTCAACGTCATGGTCTGCGACCGCTGCCGTGGCGAGGGCCGCGTCATTACGACGCCCTGCGAGACGTGCAAGGGCCAGGGACGTGTGCGCAACGTGCGCCGCGTGACCGTCAACATCCCCGCCGGTGTGGACGACGGCATCAACGTGCGCGTCACGGGCGAGGGCGAGGCGCCGCCACGCGGTGGCACGCCGGGCAACCTCTTCGTCGCGCTGACCGTCAAGCCGCACGAATACTTCAAGCGGCAGGGCACCGACATTCTCTACGAACTGCCGATCACCTACGCCGACGCCACCCTTGGTTCAGAGGTCGAGGTGATGACGCTCGATGGCAAGGAAACGATCAAGATTCCGTCGGGCACCCAGAGCGGACACACCATCCGGCTCAAGAACAAGGGCGTTCCCGTCGTGCATAGCTCCTCGCGCGGCGATGAGCTGGTCACGGTCAAGATCGTCACCCCTCGCTCGCTGACCGCGCGCCAGAAAGAGCTGCTGCGCGAGTTCGCGGATATCGAGCGCCAGCAGAACGAGAAGGGGCAGCACAACCTCTTCGACAAACTCAAGGACGCCATGCACTTCGAGTAGCGCCCGCTCGCTTCTCTGGCTCCCCCTCTCCTGTGGGACTCGCCGGCGCTCGCTTCTCTGGCTCCCCCTCTCCTTGTGGGAGAGGGGGTTGGGGGGTGAGGTCATCCTTCCCTTACCACATAGCGCATGATCGCGCGCGTCGCCGAAGGCCGCGCCACCTCCACGAAGCCGGCGCTCACGAACGCGGGCAGTGTGCCGTACCAGGCAAAGGCGTCCGGCATCGAGCCGCCGCGCGGGTCCACCGGATAGCCCTCGACGATCCGCGCGCCCTGGCGTGTCGCCTGCTCGACGGCGGCCCGCAGCAGCCCGACGCTCAGCCCGCTCCGGCGATACGCTCTCGCCACAAAGAAGCACGTCACCGACCAGACCGGCGCGTCGTCCACCGGCTTGAGCGAGCGCGAGCGCGCGAGCCGTGGGTAGGCCGCTCGCGGCTGGACGGCGCACCAGCCCGCCGGCTCGTCACCGACATAGGCCAGCACGCCCGGCGTGACGCCCGCCTCTATGAGAGACCGGAACGCCTGCCGATTGCCCTCGCCCTTGTTGTGATCGAACTCCGCGCCCGGTACTCGCCAAAACATGTCCCAGCAGCCCCCGCACGCTCCGCGCGGCCCAAAGAGCGTCTCGATATCCGGCCACCGCTCGGAGGTCGCCGGGGCGAAGCGCGCCTGCTCGTTCGAGGTCTCCGTACTCACGCGCTCGCCTCCTCCAACACCTCATAATGCGTCACGGTGAGGTCCCGCCGAATCAGAAAACGCTCGTCCTCTGGGTAGAAGACCGCGCGCTCCGGGTCATCACCCGCGAACGCCCGGATCGCCTCCCAGGACTCCCACAGCGTCACCAGCACCCATTCGGCCTCATCCCCACGCACCGCGCGTAGCGTCTGCACGCCGCGATTGCCTGGGGTTGCCGCATATTCCTTGAGGCCCGTCTCACGCAGATAGTCAAAATAGGCGTCAGCGTCAGACGCTCGCGTGACGCCCCGCCAGATACGCGCGATCATCGGTTTCACTCCTCCCATTCGGCATGCGCACGGGTCGCGCAGATTCACGCCACCCGGTGGCGCGTGGGGCCGTGCCCCCGCCTAAGCAATGTCTTCTCGGCGCTCGCTGTGAGCCGGTCGGTTGAAGTATCGGCGAATAATTCGCGGGTTGAGATTTCTATTCGCCGCGAATGGTGGCATGTGCTTTGCCAGTACGAAGCTGTTATTGCTCCGGGTGGATTGGTCCCGATGTCCGCAAAACGGGCGCGATTGGATGCTATCCACCGCGACAGAACCGCTAGTGAACGAACAGGCACGAGCCATGACAAAGGGAACACAATACCCGGCGCCGGCGGACTCAGCCTATCTCATGGATATACGCTCTCTGCGATGGACAGCGACGTTCACCGACACGCGCGCGAACGAGCCCCATGAGCAGGGCGCCGTCTACGGCCAGATGTGCCTGCCGGGTGTACAGCGCGCCGTCGTGCTGGTGGTGGACGATGAGCCGGCCATCACGGCGTTGTTGGCTGAGGTGCTGGACATCGCGGGCTACGACACGCTGACCGCCGCTGACGGGCGCACGGCGCTGGCCATCGCCCGGCGCGAACGTCCCGCGCTGGTGCTGACGGACCGCCTGATGCCGGAGGTAGACGGCATCGAGTTTGTGCGCCGCCTGCGCGCCAGCCCCGTGACCAACAACATCCCGGTGGTGCTGATGAGCAGTACGCGCCCAACCCAGGAACAGCTTGCCGACATCCCGTTTCTGCCGAAGCCGTTTGATCTTGACGAGGTGCTGAGCGTCATCGCGACGTACGCCTCGCGCGATCCATCGGCCTCGGACGCCGGCTAGCCGGCTCCCAGGTTTGCCGATGGCGATCCGGACTCGGTCGGTGGCGAGACTTCGTCGCGGTCGCGATGGAAGCCGGCTTCGAGCGCGTCAGCCTCGCTCGTGAAGTAGATGCGATTCTCTTCGGCGGGCAGGCCGTCCGCGTCCGCCTCGTGGAAGACCATCGTGCGAATGTTGCCGATGAAGCGCGCCTGCTCGACGTTCTCGCCGCTTATCGGGGCCTCGTCCGTCTGATCGTCTGGAGGCTCGTCTTCATTTGTGGCTGCTGGCGCTGTCGTTGCCGCGCCTGGCGCCACGCCCGTCGCGGGAGTCGCGCTGGCGGCTGTCGCCCTGGGCATCGCGCTCGCCCCGTTCGCCACGTCGGCCGCGCGCCCATGACCGTTGCCGTTGGGGCCGGCGGACATAACGGCGATCAATGGCTCATCCATCTCCGCGTCCAACCGCCGCCGCACGAGCACATACGCCCCCGCGCCCGCCGCCACCAGTCCAACGCCCACGCCCGCCAGCCAAATAAACGAGCTGGCCCGCTGCCGTCGCCCCGTCGCGCGCTCACTCACTTCCCGCACCATCTCCACCGCCTCGCGTTGCAGCCGATGCCCGCGCGACCAGGGAACGCGCGCGCCAAAGTCGCGCAGCCGCGCCTCCGCCTCATCCGCGAACTCTCGCGCTCGCTCGCCCGCGCGCAGATCGTTCCAGCGCGAGATCAGTGGCGCGGCGATCGTGGCCGAAGCCAGCCCAACACGAAACCACGCCCCGCGGTCGGCCAGTCGTTTACGCGCTGTATCAACCTGACGCATGTTCTGTGTCCTTTCCCCGCGCGTGTCGCGATGCGACGAGACGCGCCACCCCTCGATTCAGCGTTTGGCATGCCATCCGCTGTAGCCACTACTCTCTATCATAGAACGGCGCGTCAGGACACGCGCCGGTCACATGGCGCCCACTTTCCTGCCCCGCGAACACGGTTCGCTTGACAGGCCGGGCGCTCGCACGTACAGTATCCTCTGCCCCGTCGCCGTCCTATCCGAGGACCGTGACGCCGCGATTCGCTGGGCGCGAGGCGCCGCCAGAAGGGATAAGGCATGAAGATTCGCAAGGCTGTCATTCCCGCCGCCGGCCTCGGCACGCGCGTGTTACCGGCGACCAAAGCGATCCCCAAGGAGATGTTGCCGTTGGCGGACAAGCCGACGATTCAATACGTCATCGAGGAAGCCGTCGCCTCCGGCATCGAGCATATCATCATCGTCACCAGTCGCACCAAGCGCGCCATCGAAGATCATTTCGACGAATCGCCCGAGCTCAACGCTACCCTGGCGCGCAAGGGCGATCAGCAGCGGCTGGAGATGCTGGCGAAGATCGAGAACATGGCGCAACTCAGCTTCACCCGCCAGCCGTCGCCGCGCGGGTTGGGCCACGCCATTCTCATGGCTAAGGACCTCGTCGGCGACGAGCCGTTTGGCGTCCTGTTGGGTGACGATCTGGTAGTCAACCCCGCGCGGCCCTGTCTGCGCCAACTGATGGACGCGCATGAGGAACACGGTGGCTGTGTCATCGCGGCGATGCGCGTTCCCCAAGAGCAGACGCGCCTCTACGGCGTCTTCGATCTGGAGCCGACACGCGACACACATAGCCGGTTGCGCCGGGTGCGTGACCTGGTGGAGAAGCCACGCCCAGAGGAGGCGCCCTCCGATCTTGCGGTGATCGGCCGCTACGTCCTGACGCCGGACATTTTTGCCGCGCTCGAACAGACACCCGCTGGCAGCGGCGGCGAGATCCAACTCACCGACGGCATCCGCGCCATTCGCGACACCGAGCCGATCTACGCCTACGAATTCGAGGGCGCGCGATACGACACCGGCGACCCCGTCGGCTACCTCACCACCTCGCTCGCGTTCGCGCTGGACCGGCCCGACCTCGCGCCCGGCGTTCGCGCCTACCTCAAAACGCTACGGCTGGACTGAGAACGCAGTCGTAGAGTACAGTAGTGCGTGCGGGCGCACATCGCGGACTGTCACGCGCGGTAGCAGCCGGCAGCGGGAGATTCGAGGGAGACGAGATGGAGGACGTACAGGCGCAGCCGGTCGCGGCGCCCAGCCAACCCGACGCCATGCCGCTGAGCGGGAAGGTGGCGCTGGTCACGGGTAGCAGTCGGGGCATCGGCCAGGCGACCGCGGTGCGCTTGGCGCGGCTCGGCGCGGATATCGCCGTCAACTACCGTAGCGACGAGCAGGGAGCCGGGCAGACCTGCGCGTTGATTGACGGGCTGGGCCGGCGCGCTGTCGCGTTCCAGGCGGATGTCAGCCGCGAAGAGGACGTGCTGCGCATGTTCAAGGAGGTTGAGGCGCAGCTTGGCGCGGCTACCGTGCTCGTCAACAACGCCGGCACGACGCACGACCGTTTGATGCTCCAGATGAAGCTCGAAGACTTCGAGCGCGTCATCCAGACGAACCTCACCTCCGCGTTTCTTTGCACGAAGGCGGCGCTGCGGGGGATGATGAAGGCGCGCTGGGGACGGATCATCAACATCACTTCTATCTCAGGAATCATGGGCCAGGTGGGCCAGGCCAACTACGCCGCCTCCAAGGCCGGTCTGATCGCGCTCACCAAGTCTACCGCGCGCGAAGTGGCCAGCCGCAACATCACCGCCAACGCCGTGGCGCCCGGCTATGTTCCCACCGAGCTGACCTCGACCGTCTCGCAGGAGTTCCGCGACTACTACATGAACATCACGCCGCTGAAACGCTTCGGCACGGCGGAGGAGGTCGCCGCCACGGTCGCATTCCTCTGCACACCGGAGGCCGGGTATATCACCGGGCAGACCATCGCGGTGGACGGTGGCATCAGCATGCACTGAGGGCGGCGCGTTATGGGCAGGTCACGCTGTACGCCACCGTCGCCCGTGTCTTGCCGGCGATGAACGCCAGCGCCCCCTTGCCGGCCTTGGCGCCATGCGCCGTGATCGTCAGCGCGACCGACGTACTCGCCTTCAACGTCCCGTGGGTGGTGGAGACCTGGACGCCGGTGGCAGGCGTCACCGACCAGACAAGCGCGCCCTTGGTAGTGTTGCGCAGCGTGACCTTCACAGACGTCGCCTTCGTCGAACAGCCCAGGCTGATAGTAACCGGCGTCGCCACCAACGCGGGCGTCTGTGAGGGTGAACTTGCCAGCGTGAGCAGGCCCGTCGCCAGAATCAGGACCAGCGCCGCCACACCGATCGCCAGCCACTTGCGCGGCGAGACACGCGCGGCCAGCGCCTGCGTGCTGACGCGCACACGCCCCATCGCATCACCCAACCGGACGCTCAGGACGGGCGCCCGGCCCATACCCATACCCGCGCCGGTAGACGGTGAGGCCGCGAAATCGCGCAGGCGCGTATGCGCTTGCGGGGCAGCCGGAGGCGCGACAACGGCGGGCGCGGGCGTTTCGATACGCGCCGAGTCCACGCGCTGGTCGCCGCTGATTCCCTGCCATTCCACCGGCGAGAGCGGCGCGATGAACGGAGCGAGCGCGGCCAGATCGCGCAGGTCGCGGGCCAGCAGGTCAAGCTGCGTTCCCACGCGAGCGTCGCCGAACGCGCGCGGCAGCGGGTTGCCGCTGCGTCCGCGCAGTGACGCCATGCGTTCGCGCTGCGCCGCCACCCGCAGGCCATGCGTCACGCCGTCCAGCGCCGCGACCTCCGCGTTGAAGCGCGCGACGCTCATTCGATCCCCGCGCAGCCAGCCGGGCGCCATCCCCGCCGCGAACTCCGCCAGCCGCGAGATGACATCGTCCACCGTCACATCCGGCAGATCGCCGTCCAGCAGCCGCAGCCGCGCCTCCGGCCCAAGCCAGCTCCGCGCCGGCAAGCCCGCCGCCACCAGCGCGTCGCCCAGCTTCCTGGTGACGCCGCGCACGCTCTCGACGGTCTCCACAACCTCCGCCATGACGCGGCTCCGGTCGCCAAGGGCAGCGTACTCATCTGGCAGCTCGTCGAAGGTGAAATCGTCCATTGTCATCGCTACCGCCGCACGCCCTCGATACATCGCATAGGCGCCAACCGCGCACTGGTTGGCGGCAAGTATAGCATGCGGACCAAGCTGCGCATACTACCAGCGCATACTACCAGCGTGAGCGATGGTCGCGCGCGTTTGGGCGGCGCGCCGATGAGCGGCCGCGTGGGGAGTCATCCGCGTCGTCATCGTAAGGGTCCACGGCGGCGTCATAGCGTGAGTCTTGATACACGCCGGAGTCCGCGTACTCGTCGTACTCGCCGGACTCTTGCCAGCGGTCGTCGTCACGCTCGTCGTGCTCGTCGTCCCAGCCAGCGCCGCCCCGCGCGGAGGGCTGCGCGCGGCTATCCGCGTAGTCGTCATCCAGGTCATCGGCGTCGTCATCGTCGGCGTCTTTGCCGTGCCCGCGCGCCGTCGCGCCGGCCTTCCGCTTGCCGGTTGATTTGGCCTTCACCGTGCGCGGCTTGCCCATCACCACCAGCGCCACCGCCAGCAGGATACCCGCGACGATGAGTCCCACGCCCATCATCACTAGCAGGTACGCAATCGGCCAGGGTGGCAATGTGAGCGAGGAGTGTTTCGCCGGCGCGCTCGCGCTCGCGCTACCCTGGTAGAAGTACGCGAACGCAAGCGCCCCGACCGCCGCGCAGAGCGGTGTGGTCCAGGCCTCGGCGGCGGAGAGCGCGCGCCGCTCGATGCCGTCATAGCCGCTGAGCAGCAGATGGCGAGCGCCAGCGACACCTAGCGCGTTCGCGAGCCCCAAAAGAAACGTCACCGCCAGCGGCAGCGGCATCTTCGGCGTGACGGCCAGCGCAGCCAGCGCGACACCCGAGCCGATCACCCCGCCGAACGCGGTCGCCTTTGCGGCGCCACGCGCCAACAGCGAGTGCGCGAGATAGAAGCCAACGGCGAACCCCGCCGCCTCCGCCGCCAGCAGAGGACCAAGGAAGTAACTTGGCGTCACCAGTTCGCGGGTG
>DATEGV010000179.1:0-3820 GCA_035279925.1 Ktedonobacterales bacterium
GGAGGAGCTGACGACGCAGGCGCGGTTTCTGGAACGGCAAGGGATACGCGCGGAGGCGGAGGCGCTGGGCCGGCGGCTCTACCCGGCTGCGGACACGGAACGTTGGACGGATCGTGGGCAGGCGGACCTGCTACGCCGCAAGGGGCTGTCGGGCGCAGTGGCGACGCTGCTGAATCCGCACGGACTGGGCGGGTTTCGCGCGCTGACACAGCGCCGGGGCGAGGCTGCGGTGCAGCCAGCTACATAGCGTGGGCGCACGCGATATGGTACAGTATCGAGCGAACACCGGGGGCGACCGTCCCGGGACACGGCCCGCGCTGGCCTGGCGGCGTATGAGGCCGCGAGCGCACGAAGAACGCGCGTAGTTGTACGAGGAGAGGGACATGGCAGAACCGTCGCTAGACAACATTCCCGGCTCGTTTGCCGGTTTGGAGAGTAACTTCCTCCCGCAGAAGGCGGCCGGCGTTGATAAGACGATCCAGTGGGACTTCTCCGGCCGCGAGGCGGGCACGTGGAATATGGTTGTGCGCAACGGGACGATCCAGACCGGCGAGGGCGCTGCCACGTCTCCGAATCTGACCATCGCCGTGGACTCGGACGAGTGGTTGAAGATCCTGCGCGGGGAGACGAATCCGGTGTCGGCGTTCATGGGCGGCAAGATCAAGATCACACCGGCGAGCGCCGCGATGGACATGATGCAGTTCCAGAATTGGTTCGCGCGCCCGTAGGCGATGCGCGTGTATCTCACTGCCGATGGGCCGTTCCGCGAGGGGCGGCCCGCTTGCGTTGTGTACCCCGGGCATGAAGATGGAGATGCTGCATGGTGACGTTTCGGCCGATGACAGAGGACGAGTTTGCCGCCTTCAAAGCGGCGATGGCGGTGGACTATGAGCAGGATGTGGCGAGCGGCATGGGCCTCCCGGTAGAGGATGTGCGCGAGCGCGCCCAGGAGCAGCTTGAATCGCTGATGAAAGACGGACTGGGCAGTCAGGAGCATCTGTACTGGAAGATCGTGGCGCCGGAAGATGGCGTGGTGGGCGATCTGTGGGTGATGTTGCAGCCGCGCCGCCAGTCGTTCATCTATTACATCGGCATTGACGGGGGGCAGCGCGGCAAGGGCTACGGCGAGCAGGCGATGCGTCACTTGGAAGGCGAGATGCGCTCGCGCGGCGCCACCCACATCGCGCTCAACGTCTTCGGTGACAACGCGGTCGCGCGCCGCTTGTACGAGCGTGTGGGCTATCAGGCGGCGGCAATTTACATGAACAAGGCGATCTGAACGACGACTTTTTACGGCTTGCCCGCTGCCTTGCCGCCGTGCTTCGCGCCGGGGGCAACGGCGGCTCGGTTCGCGGGCAATCGCCCTCGGCCCGGTTCTTGCGCACGCTAGAGGCGATGACATATCAATCGCTCTGCGTGGGTGCGCGACCGGTGGCGTGGGCCAAACACGAGCGTCTGACCGACGAGTGAGGGACCATGTCGGAGCAACCGACAAGCAAGGCACCTGAATTCACCCTGCGACAGCGGTTCGTCTCCGAGCTGATCGGCACGTTCCTGCTGGTGTTCAGTGTCGCGACGGCGGGCGCGTCCGCGAAGCTGGCCTCACCGGGCGTCGCGCACCCGCGCTCTGTCTCCGACCTGCTCTTCCTGGGCCTCTCGAACGGACTCGCGCTGTTCTTCATCATCTTGATCGTGGGGAAGATCTCCGGGGTCCAGATCAACCCTGCCGTCACGCTTGGACTGGCGAGCGCCGGACGTTTTCCGTGGCGGGATGTGCCCGTGTACGTGGCCGCGCAGTTCCTCGGCGGCGTCGTCGGCGCGCTGACGGTCATCCTCGTCTTCGGGCATCCAGGGATTACGATAGGTCACCTGGGGGCGACGACGTTGGGGACGGGCGTTGGCGTGTGGCGCGGCGCGGCGCTGGAGGGCATCGGGACGGCGGTGCTTGTGTTTGCCATCTTCGGCCTCGCGGAGGACCCGCGCTCACCATCGGGATGGTCGGCGTTCGGCATCGCGATGACGCTGGCAACGCTGGTGATGCTGCTGGCCCCGGGAACGGGGGCGGCGCTCAATCCCGCGCGCGCCTTCGGGCCGGACTTTGTGGGCCTGCTCTCCGGTCTGCATACGGACTGGTCGGCGTATTTCCTGGCGTACCTTGTGTTCCCCATTATCGGCAGTGTGGTCGCCGGCAACCTCTACAAATACGTCGCCGACCTGCCGCACGCGCAGCCGAAGCCAGAGGGATAACGTTCACGGACGGTCGTAGGCGCGCACGCCTTCGGGACCACCGACGTAGACGCGCTCGGTCATGCCGATGAAGAGGCCGTGGTCTACCACGCCAGTCGTACCTTTGATGAGCTTGGCGAGATTCGCGGGCTGCGTGATCGGGCCGAAATGGCAATCCAGCATGTAGTGGCCGCCGTCGGTAATATAGGGCGCGGCGTCGGGATCGGTGGCGGCTGGGTCGAGCGGGCGCAGTGTGGGGTGTCCGCCGAGCCGCGTGAGTCGCTCCGCTGTCTGGCGCCACCCGAAGGGAATTATTTCGACGGGGATCGGGGCCGCGCTGCCCAGCAGGTCCACCAGCTTGCTCGCGTCCACGATGATGAGGCGCCGGCGGCTGGCGGTGGCGACAAGCTTTTCATGTAGCGACGCGCCGCCCCGTCCTTTGACGAGATGCAACTCCGGCAGCGTCACTTCGTCCGCGCCGTCAATGCTGAGCGTAAGCTCCGGGACCTCATCCAGGGTAGTGAGAGGGATGCCGAGAGCGGCGGCCACCCGGCGTGTGCGCTCGGAGGTGGGGACGCCGGTGACGCGCAGGCCCTGGCGGACACGCTCTGCCAGCGCTTCGAGCATCAGTTCAGCGGTCGAGGCGGTGCCCAGACCGATGACCGCGCCGTCGGGTACCTCCGCGACCGAGGCCCGCGCGGCGGCGGCTTTCCAGGCGCGCGCCTGGTCGGTTGTGATTGCGCCACCGGTGAGTGTGGGACGCTCGTATTCCGCCACAGGTTTGACCTCCCGCGCACTGACGTTAGAGTGTCGGCAACTGCTTGCCGGCGGCTGGACGCAAGGGCAGGCCGGCGAGTATCTTGCGCGCGGCGGCTTTGTCGTTGGCCGCCTCGGTGAAGAGCAGAGGGAACGGGCGATGGAACTTGTGGTCGAACTCGCGGGCGCGCTCTTCGGTGTAGGTGGCCCGCCGCTGGTAGGCGCGGGCGAGGACGGCGCGCTTTTCGGCGTCGGGCAGATCGCAGACCAGGAGATAGGCGAGGACGAAGTCGGGCTTGCCCAATTCGGCGTAGACGCGGGCCTGCTCGTCCGGCTGTTTTCCTTCGGCGATGGCGTCTCCGGCGATCTCGCGAAACACGTCTTTCGCCACGAGAGCGTACTGGTCCTCGAAGGTGGCGTCGCCTGTATAGTCGTTTGCCCGCATACTACCAGCTTCCCCTTTCCGCATCGGTCCACGCTGCTGATTATACCGCCGTGGGGCGGGGAACGGGGGAATAGGTACGGGGGAACAGGTACGGGTGACGCAGAGTTACGCAGAGTTACGCAGAGTTACACAGAGTTACGCAGAGTTACGCAGAGTTACACAGAGTTACGCAGAGTTACGCAGAGTTACACAGAGTTACACAGAGTGAAGTCAATGGTGAGTTTTCAGAGTACCTGATGTATCTGTCCGGCGTCCACCAAACAACCCATTGATGTGCGTCGTTGTGATCTCATCATTCTGTGTGACTCTGTGTGACTCTGTGTGACTCTGTGTGACTCTGTGTGACTCTGTGTGACTCTGTGTGACTCTGTGTGACTCTGTGTGACTCTGTGT
>DATEGV010000180.1:0-2893 GCA_035279925.1 Ktedonobacterales bacterium
TGGCGAGGGTTGGGGTACGGTTCACGCAGAGGAAAAGGGTACGGTTCACGCAGAGTCAGAGGGAGTTGAAACGGAGTCACACAGAGTTATACCAGATCCGCCGTTGGTTCTTGGCGTTGGGGCTGCCTCACCCCCTGACCCTCTCTCTCGTGCGCGGCGAGGGGGAACCGGACGCCTCGCCGGAACGCCACGACACTGGCTCCCCTTCCCTCCGCAGGGGGAAGGGGCGGGGGATGAGGCATCCTGCCGCACTAAATAACAACATCCCAAGCGGACTTGGTACTACACACAGAGTTACGCGGAGGGACGCGCGGAGACACAGGGTTTACTGGGGTCGTGGGCTAGGGCTGGCATGTCGCGACACGAGCCGCACACTCTTCCAACTCTGTGTGACTCCGTTTCAACTCCCTGTTACTCTGCGTGAACCGTACCCTTTTCCTCTGCGTGAACCGTACCTGTGTATCCTGCGTGAACCGATGGGCTAGCCGCTCCGTCATAGCGGGAAACCTGAACCGCACGCGCGGAGCGTTCGTGGTACAATAGAGCCAGCGAAGACGCCGGCTATGGAGCAGAACGGGTCATATGACACGAATCGGTGTTCTAGCGTTGCAAGGCGATTTCCGCGAGCACATCGGCGCGCTGGAGCGACTCGGCGCGGAGGCGCGGGCCGTGCGCTTGCCGGGCGATTTGGATGGCGTGGAAGGCCTCATCATCCCTGGCGGTGAGAGCACCGTCATGGGCAAACTCATGGTCGAGTACGGGCTTGCTCAGCCACTGCGCCGCGCGATTGACGGCGGCATGCCGGCCTGGGGCACCTGCGCCGGTCTGATTCTCCTCTCGCGCGCCACCGATAACGCAATGGCCGGCCAGCCGTTGCTCGCCGCGATGGACATCCGCACCCGGCGCAACGCCTTCGGCCCGCAGCGCGCCAGCTTCGAGACGGATCTCGCGATTCCCGCCCTCGGCGCTGAACCGGTGCACGCGGTCTTCATCCGCGCGCCGGCCGTCGAAGCGGTGGGCGCGGAGGTCGAGGTGCTGGGGCGCATCGCCGACGAGGGAGCGACCGGCATAGATCGTGCGAAGACAGCGACCGATGAGACGGCGACAATTGTTGCGGTCCGTCAGGGGAACCTGATGGGAACCGCGTTCCACCCGGAGGTGACACAGGATTTGCGGTTCCACGACTATTTCCTCAGGCTCGTACGGGACGCGCGCAATTAACGTGAGTGCGTCGCGCCGTCGCTGAGCGAGCCGCGAGGTACCTGGTGGTCCTCCCGTCATCGTCACGATGCTGGGCAAAGGTCCACCACTGGGAGGTAGCCATCCCGGATGATTCGGCCGGTATTGTACGTTGATCTGCCTGGCATCGTGTATGCGCTCGACCGCCGAGCGCGAGCGCGCCAGAACGAATTCGCGGACTTCGTGATCGCCCCCGAGGACGATGAGCCTCGTAGCGGTCGCGCCGCCTTCCTCAACGCGCTCTGGCCCATCATGCCCACCGCCCACACCTGGCTCTGCGAGGATCGCTGGCGGCTGCTTGGGCTGGCGCAGGCGCGCTCTCGGCCGGGCGCCCAGGCGTGGGACCTGCGTTACCTCGCCGCGATGACGGCTCCTGGTGGGCAACCTCCCACCGTTCCCCCACGCGACGTGCTCCTGGAACTCGTCCAGTTTGCCCTCAACGCCGCCATCCAGCGTGGCGTCCACCGCTTCTTCCTGCGCATCGAGGATGAGCGCCCGGAGCTCGAGCTGCTCGCCAATATGGGCTTCCAGCGGTACGCGCGCGAGCTGACTTACTGCCTACCCGCCGAGGCGCTCGATAGCGTTGCGGGGAAGCGCGCGGACAACTTGCCCATCCGCCGCGCGCGACTGTCACATGCGCTTGGCCTGGCTGGCCCAGAGACCTACGCGGACGGGGCCGGAGTCGAAGATTTGCCGCTTGTTCCCTGGCGTCGGCATGACGCCTGGGGCCTCCTGCGCCTCTACGACGCCTGCACCCCCAAGCGCGTGCAGATGGCCGAGAGCCTTACCAGCGAAGAGCTTGTGTTTACGCGCGCGGGCGGCGGGCGTGCGCGTTCGCTGCCGCTCGTGGAACCGGCGTGCGTCGCCTACGTAGTAGATCGTGGCGTGCGCCTGGGAGGCTGGGTGCGACTGCGCTTTGGGCGCGGTCAACAGCCGCATCATCTCTCCGTCATGACGCATCCTGACGAACCTGACATGCCAACGGCGCTGATCCGCTTTGGCCTGCGCGTCCTGGGCCAACAGGCGCGGCTGCCGGTGGTCTGTCACATTCGTGAGTATGAAACGACGGGGGTAGATGCGCTGTGCGCCGCCGGCTTCGAGCTCGTTGGCGTACGCGCGCTGCTCGTGCGCCATCTGACGATGCGGGCGCTGCGACCGCAGGAGGTCTCCGCTTTGGAGCCTCGCGTGGTATATGGCGTGCGCGGGCTTGGGACGGCCCAGACACGCCTCATCAAAGGTGAAAAGACACACTATGCGACAAACGATCACTGATGATCTCGACGCTCTGTTGGCAGTGCTCCCACTGCGTGTCCGCGAGGCGATTGCGGGAATGGAGGATCGCGCTGAGCTACTCGAGATTGTCCTGGACCTCGGACGCCTGCCCGAGGGCCGTTTCCCGCAACGGGAAGTGATCCTGAGCGACTCTCCGATTTCGCGAGAGGATTTGGATGGTGTGGTGGAGCGGATAGGGCGCTTCGGAGATGACAATCGGGCGGGGATTGGGCGGACGTTACACCGCATCAGCGCGATCCGCAACCGGCGCGGCGAGGTGGTGGGGCTGACCTGCCGGGTGGGGCGCGCGGTCCGCGGCACCGTCGCGCTCATTCGCGATGTCGTCGAACAGGGCCGCTCGATCCTGATCCTGGGCCGACCG
>DATEGV010000181.1:0-5521 GCA_035279925.1 Ktedonobacterales bacterium
CCGGAGCACAGGCGTCGTGCGGCCTGAAGGCCTGGCATCTTCTCTCGTTGCTCGGCGCCTGGGCAGAAGCTGGACATAGGCGACGCGGGCCTCCACATCGGAGTCGCGCGCTCCGGCGGCAGGAGTGGCGATGAGTTGCGCCGCGCTCATGCTTGCCCTCTCTTTTCCGGATGCCTCATCCTCCCGCCCCGGGTGTCCTCATCCCCCCGACCCCCTTCCCCCCGCGAGGGGAAGGGGGAGCCAGCGGAGTGGCCTTCGGGCCTGGGTTCTCCCCTCGCCCCGCAGGGAGAGGGGGTGGCGCGTCAGCGCCGGGGGTGAGGACAGCGCAAGAGCTCAGGAGGTGAGGCGTCCTCACGCAACACAAGAACATCCGTTCTAGATGGTGCGGGATGGGCATAGCAAGCGTCAAGGGAGGCGAAATGGTGACGGCGTGGTCTGGCCGGAGATGGGGGGCGTTGGGGTAGCGAGACAATTCCGTTGGAGATAGACGCTCTACGAGGGGATAGCCAGCGCCGATAGGCCGTCGGATAAAACCACACCCGGCACGCCACGCCGCTAGCTCCCCCTCTCCTTGCGGGAGAGGGGGCTGGGGGGTGAGGTCTGTCGGGGACTGAGGATGAGGACGCCCAACACTACGGCTTCAGTACTACCTTGATGCAGCCGTCGCGCTTAAGCTTGAAAATGTCGTAGCCGTGCGGCGCCTCATCCAGCGGCAGCGTGTGCGTGATGATGACCGTCGGGTCCAGCTCGCCACCCTGGATGCGCTCCAGGAGGCCAGTCTGATACTTCTGCACGTGCGTCTGCCCCGTACGCACCGTCAGCCCCTTGTTCATCAGCGCGCCTATCGGCACTTTGTCCGAAAACTCGCTATAGACGCCAGCGATGGAGAGCGTGCCGCCCTTGCGACAGCCGAGAATCGCCTGGCGCAGCACGAACGCGCGGTCGTTCTCCAGCAGCAGCGACTGCTTGACCTTGTCGTAGATCCCGAAGACGCCGAAGCCGTGCGCCTCCATCCCCACGGCGTCAATCACCGCGTCCGGTCCGCGCCCGCCCGTCATCAGCTTGAGCTGCTCCACTACATCCGTCTCGCCGGCGTCAATCGTCTCCGCCTTGTTTCGCGCCGCCAGCGCCAGCCGCTCCGGCACGAGGTCAATCGCGATCACGCGCGCCGCCCCGAGCAGGTACGCGCTCATAATCGCGAACTGGCCGACCGGCCCGCAGCCGAAGACGGCGATCACGTCGCCCGCGTGGATGTCGCAGTGCTCGGCGGCCATGTAGCCCGTCGGTAGAATGTCGGTGAGGAACAACACCTGCTCGTCGGTCAGGCCGTCGGGAATCTTCAGCATGCCGACATCGGCGAACGGCACACGGGCATACTCGGCCTGCCCACCCGCGTAGCCGCCGAGCAGTTGCGAGTAGCCGAAGATGCCCGCGGGGGAATAGCCCCACAGCTTCTCGACGGCCCCGGCGTGCGGATTCGTGTTGTCGCAGAGCGAGAACATCTGCTGTTGGCAGAAATAGCACTGCCCACAGGAGATTGGAAACGGCACCGTCACCCGGTCGCCGACCCTGACGCGGCGCACCTCCGCGCCGACCTCGACCACCTCGCCCATGAACTCATGCCCAAGGATGTCGCCCGGCCTCATCGCTGGAATGTAGCCATCGTAGAGATGCAGATCGGAGCCGCAGATCGCCGTCGAGGTGATACGCACGATGGCGTCGTGCGGATTGAGAATTTGTGGGTCGGGAACCCGCTCCACGCGCACATCATGTACGCCGTTCCAACAAAGCGCTCGCATACGCGGTCCTCCTTTACCTGCCTGGCAGCGCGACCTCACGCCCCTTGCCGATGATGAGCTTGCCGCGCGGCTGATTCTCCACCGTCGGCGTCTCGCCCGTTTCGAGGATCGCCTTGAGCCGGCGCAGGTCTTCCCGCACTTGCAGCGTCGGCTCCTCCAGCAGTATGCGCGCGACCGCGGCTCCGGCGGCGCCAAGCGGTGGCTGATACGTCATACGCACCGTCAACTCGGTTCCACGCCCGCCCGGCGCGGCGCTAAAGCGCACCTCGCCCTGATTGGGAACGAGCGTGCCGGGGAGCGACTCCCAGGCGATCAGTTCATTGGGACGATCCTCGGTGATCTGCGCGTCCCACTCGACGGTTCGCCCCAGTGGAGCGCGCGCCACCCAGTGCGAATGCGCGCCGTCGGTGGTCGTCACGGCGTCGAGGTGGCGCATGAAGGTGGGCAGCCGCGCGAAGTCGCGCCAGTAGGCGTACACCGTGTCTGGCGGGGCGCCGATGGTGATGGACCGCTCGACGATCAGCCCTGCCCCCGACCGCTGCTCATTGCGCACGAGGCCGAGCGCGGCATACGGCTTGAAGTGGCCGGTGGCAGCCGCATAGAGGAACACGCCACCGCCGGCGATCAACGCGGCCCCGGCGACAGAGAACGGACGCCGCAGCCCGGCGAGGACCAATCCCCCGCCAATCGCGATATCGAGCAGACGCTCGGCCTGCCCGGAGTTGACACTAGAGCCGCGCCGCCGAGTCTGCTCCGTGAGACCACGTCTCGCATCACTTGAGATCGTAGGAGTCGCCGCGCTCATGCTTGCCTCCTTGCTGTGCGCTGGGGATATGAGTTGTGGGAATGCCCAAAGCCTGCCCGAACTGGTAGCGCAGGAGACATGCCACCGCCAGCCCATGAGCAAACCGCGTCGAATCGGGAGCGCCCAGGCTACCTGAGGATCTGCCCCGCGACAACCATCTTCTGAATCTGGTTGGTGCCTTCGTAGATCTGGGTAATCTTGGCGTCGCGGAAGAGCTTCTCGACAGGATACTCGCGGATGTAGCCGTAGCCGCCGAAGATCTGCACGGCGTCCGTCGTGACCTCCATGGCGACATCTGAGGCGAAGTTCTTGGCCATACTGCTCTCGTAGAGGAAGGGGCGGCCAGTCTCCGTCACCCGCGCCGACCACCACGTCATCAGGCGCGCGGCCTGCACCTTGGTCGCCATGTCCGCCAGCATGAATTGGATGCCCTGGTTGGCGGCGATGGGCTTGCCGAACTGGACGCGCTCCTTGGCGTAGTCGCGCGCGTACTCATACCCCGCCCGCGCGATGCCCAGCGCGATGGCGGCGACCATCGGGCGCGAGCGGTCCAGCATGGTCATCGCCAGCTTGAAGCCGCTGCCCTCCTCACCAAGCCGGTTCTCCATCGGCACACGCACGTCGTCCAGCAGGACCTCGCCGGTGTGCGAGCAGCGGATACCGAGCTTCTTCTCCTTCTTGCCGCCGGAGACGCCGGGAGTGTCGCCCGGTACGATGAACGCGGTGACGCCCCGGTTGCCGAGCGCGCGATCCACGGTGGCGAAGACGACATAGAGATCGGCGATGCCGCCGTTGGTGATGAAGCGCTTGGCGCCGTTCAGCACGTAGCTCTCGCCCTCGCGGCGCGCGGTGGTGGTCATGGCGGCGACATCGGAGCCGGCGTCCGGCTCGGTCAGGGCCATCGCGCAGAGCCCGTTGCGCTCGACGATGGGCTTGAGCAACCGGCGCTTCTGCTCGTCGCTGCCGGCCAGCAGGATGGGGATGCTGGCGAGATGCGTGCCGCCGAGGACGGTGGCGACGCCGGCGCAGCCCCACGACAGCTCCTCGGTGATGATGCAGTTGGTCAGCTCGTCGGTAATGCCCAGCCCGCCAAGCTCCTCCGGGAACGCGAAGGTCGTGAGGCCAAGCTCGCCCGCCTTCTCGACAAGCTCCCACGGGAACTCCTCACGCTCGTCCAGTTCGGCGGCGAGGGGGCGAATCTCTTGCTCCGCGAAGGTGTGCGCCAGCTCGCGCATGGCTTGCTGCTCGTCGGTGAGTGTGAAGTCAATCATGGCGTGCTCCTGCTTCTGGCGTGGTGGCGTGCGTCCCGTGAGAGAGTATAGTCGAGTCGGCGTCGCCACGTCACCCTGGCGAATCCGCGTTACCTTTCGCCGCCGCGCTGAGTATTACGAGTGACCGCGCGTCTGCGTGGGATGAGCCGGGGCGAAGACGGAGCAGTGAAACGCGATGATCACCGCACATCGAGAAAGAGCCTGGCGCTGGCGACCGTGGCGCCTGACACGGTGGCCGGCCCACGCCTTCGCTGAGGCGTCAATGGAGAAGCAACCACCCGAGCGCTCGGCGCCCTTGGATGCGCGGACCCGGCGGCAGCGTGACGCCTTCGAGGCGTTCTTCCAGCGGTTCGAGCAGCCCATCTTCGGCTATCTCTGGCGTATGACACGCAGCGAGCAGGCCGCATTCGATCTGACGCAGGAGACCTTCGTTCGGGCATGGCAGCACTTCGACGCCATCGGCGAGCACCGCGAGACTGGCGGCTGGCTGTTCCGCGTCGCGTCCAACCTGGCGCTGACCTATCTCAAGCGGCAATCGGCCCGGCCCCTGGCGCCGCTGGATGACACGCTGCCAGGGGGCGGCGATCCGGGCGGGCGACTCGCCGAGCAAGAGATCGTCTTGAGAACGCTGCAGGCGCTGACGCCCAAACAGCGCGGCGCGCTGGTGCTGCACGAGGTCTACGGGCTGAGTTGCGACGAGGTGGGCGCCGCGCTGGGACTCTCGCGCGCGGCGGTGAAGATGGCGCTGTGGAGGGCGCGTGAGACGTTTCGGGAGCGGTATCTGCGCGAGGAGGCCGATGTATGAACCGGTATGATGGGGCCTGCGCGCTCAACGTGCGCGCCGAAACGCTCTCGGCCTGGCGCTCAGGATTGCTCGACGGCGCGGAGGCGGAGCGGCTCACCGCGCACGTTCCCGGATGCGCCGCTTGCCAGCGCACGGTCGCCGGTTTCGAGCGCATCGCACAGGCGCTACGGACGCTGCCGGATCCACCTCGGCGCGGCCTGTGGGAGGCCCTCCAGGACGGAATCGCGCGGCGGCGACGAGACGCCAAGACGCGCCGGCGAGCGCGTGCGCGTTTCATCTTCGATATCGCCGCGTTGCTGATCCTGGCGCTGCTTGTCGCGGTGATCTTTTCTAATTTGCCCTTGCCACGTGGTCACGGTGAATTTCCAACCTCAACACCGTCCGCGACGGCCACGCGCCCGGCGCCCACCGCCACCTCGTGGGTACCCGCCAGCGCCGGGTGGGTCGCGTCGCCGCTGACCTACGGCAAAGCGATTGCGTTCGCCGCCAGCGCGCCGCTTACTGGATACGCCTGCGGGAATATGGCGACCGATCCCGCCGATACGACAACGCCGATTCTGCTTGGCGTCACCCACGATGGCGGCCAGACGTGGCAGCCGGCCATCACGACCCCGGCGCTGGGCGTCGAATGCCATGTCTACGTCAACCCGCAAGAACCCTACGATCTGCTCATCATGACCGGGGGCGCGACACCCTCATACCGTTCGCGCGACAGCGGCCAGACGTGGACCAAGATCGTCCTCCCTGGCGGCTCGGACCAGTACCCAATCGACCCCGTCTGGATTGGCGATACTCTCTACGTACTGGAGCAGACCTATGTGCCGCCCGTGACGCCGGGGCC
>DATEGV010000182.1:0-2142 GCA_035279925.1 Ktedonobacterales bacterium
CGACGTGTTTTTGCGTGGCACGATCCGCAACTTCCTGAGCATGCGCGAGCGTAACGCTCCGGCGCAATATCTGCTGATCGGCCCGTGGTCGCATGGCAACGTCGCTCATGTGCAGGGTGAGCGAGACTTCGGTATGGCGGCGTGGGGTGGTCTGGTGGACCTGCGCGCCGATCTGATGACCATCCAATTGCAGTTCTTTGACCGCTGGCTGAAGGGCGACGAGCGCGCATTCGACGCTGTGCCGCCAGTTCGCTACTTCAAGATGGGCGCGAATAGGTGGCGCGGCGCGCAGACGTGGCCACCAGAGGGCGCCGACACCCAGACGTGGTATCTCCACCGCGAGGGGCGGCTCACCTCCGATCAGCCGGGCGAAGACGATCCAGACCGGTATACATATGATCCGGCCAACCCAGCGCCGACGATTGGTGGGGCGACACTGCTGCACGCGAGCATGCGATCAGGTCCGTGGCGTCAAAACGAGGTAGAGCGGCGCGACGATGTGCTCGTGTATACCTCCGAGCCGCTCGACACGCCACTCGAGGTGACGGGAGACGTGCGAGTGGACCTGTATGTGGCGACCGACGCGCCTGACACGGATTTCGTCGCGCGCCTGGTGGATGTCCAGCCGGACGGGGCGGCGCTGACCATCACGGACGGCATCATCCGCATGCGCCACCGGGATGGCGTCGGGGTGGTTGCGGAGCCGCTGCGCGCCGACGCGGTCTACCGTGTCACGATTGACCTGTGGGCGACGAGTGTCGTCTTCGCGCCGGGCCATCGGGTGCGCCTCGACATGACGAGCAGCAGCTTTCCGCGCTGGGAGCGCAACCTCAATACGGGCGAAGCGAGCGCCACGGCCTCGCGCATGCGCAGCGCTCGCCAAACCATCTTTCACGACCGGGAGCGCCCGTCCGCCCTGCTGTTGCCCGTCATGGCGCGCGAGGGCTAGTGCGCGACGACGGAGATGGCGTCGTACCCAGAGGCGCCGTCGGGTATCGGCGGAGCGCCCGCTGTCGTCTGCACGTTGCCCGCGCTGTCTATTGCGCGCGCGACGATGATATGGTTGCCCGCGCTTGGCGTCCACGGTAGCTCCCAGAGCACCCACGTCAGCGCGCCGAGCGGACGGCGCAGCGTCGCCACACGCCAGGTGCGCCCGCCGTCAACGCTTACGTCCACCTCCCCGACGCCACGGTCGCCCGCATATGCGACACCGGCGATAGCGGTAGGCTTCGCGGTGAGTAGATCGCCATCGCTCGGCACGTCAATGCGCGCCGTCATTTTGATCATCGCCTCACGCGTCCAGCCGCGCTGCTCCCAGTAGCCATCGAACGTCCCCGAGCCGATGGTCAGTGAGGTGAGCCATTTGCCGTTCTTCATGCCATACAGGCCAGGGATCAACAGCCGCGCGGGATAGCCGTGCGCCTGGGGCAGCGGATCGCCATTGATGAGATAGACGATGAGCGAGTCGGGGTTGAGCGCCTGACTGAGATGCAGGCTGTCGCTGTAGCCGTCGTCCGCGCGAAACACGACCTGACTCGCGCCGCTCTGGATTCCCGCCTTGTTCAGCACGTCCGCGAGGCGCACGCCTGTAAACAGCGCGTTGCTCATCAGATTGCCCCCGACATCGTTGCTGATACATTCGAGCGTATGGTATTGCTGAACAGCCGGCAGCGCGCGAAGTTCATCATACGAGAGGCTGTACGGCGCATTGACCATCCCGGCGATCTTGAGGCTCCACTGCGCCGGGTTGATGCTAGGGTCCGACACAAGATTCTTGGAGACGTAATAGAAATCCTTTGTCGCGGTAATCTCGGGCGTCTGTCCCGCGACTGGCGGCCAGTCGCCGTAGTTGGGCGTCGGCGGTGTAACTGTGGCGGGGGAATTGGAGAGTGAGAGTTGTGGGCGATGCCTGCCCGCCAACCCGATGATAGAGCCAAGTCCCGCGGAGACGCCCTCCCACACGAGGACGCCGCCCGCGATGACGGCGACCGCGATCCCCGTCTGCCGGAGCAGCCGCCGCCGCGATAGCGCCGCGCCCCGCGCACCCACGCGCGCCACGATCGGGGAGTGCGCCTCTCGGCGCAGCAGCAACACAAAGCTTGCGGCGAAGAGCGCGTCCGGGACCAGTTCGGAGCGGAGGAC
>DATEGV010000183.1:0-5227 GCA_035279925.1 Ktedonobacterales bacterium
AAATCCAGTGATTGAGCGGTATGATTTCGATGTCACAAGCAGGGATTGAGGGCGCGGCGCGCTCTTGATACCCGAATACAGTTGACCTTCGGGGCAGGGTGAGATTCCCGACCGGCGGTATGGCGCGATCAGTACGCGCCGAGCCCGCGAGCCGCGCCACGGCGTGGCAGATCCGGTGAGAAGCCGGAGCCGACGGTATAGTCCGGATGGGAGAAGGTCGAATCGTGTGGCGCGCTTGTCTTCGCGGACGAGTGCGCTGTCGCGCGTTCGCCCGTGTGTCGCCCCAGGTCGGTCTATCGGCTGGGGCGTTTTCTTTGCCAGCGGCAGGGCGTCTTCCAGCCGGTTCAGCCGAGGAGGCGCCGTATGGCTATTGATTCTGTGTCATCCATGAAGCCGCCGGGCGCGCTGGACACGCCTGGCGCCGGTCCGCCCGCGCGGGGCAGCGCCGGCCCACCGGGGCAGCGTTCGCGCCGGAGACGGACGGTCTATCTCGGGTTCGCGCCGGCTCTCGTCGTCGCATTGCTCACGGTGGCGATCTGGCAACTACTTACGGCGACGCGCGCCGTCTCGCCGTTCCTGCTGCCCACGCCGGGGGATGTGATCGCGTCGTTCTGGGGGAAGCTGACCGACCCCACCGACAGTCTGCTCGGCTACGCGCGGACAACCCTCATCGAGAGCGTCTTGGGCTGCGCGCTGGGCGCCGTGGTCGCGCTTCCCCTGGGCTACGCTGTGGCCCGCAGCCGCCTGCTGGCGAGCGCGTTCCAGCCGTATCTGGCCGCGAGCCAGGCGCTGCCCGCCGTGGCCATCGCGCCACTGATCGCGTTGTGGATCGGCTATGGCATGCCGCCCGTGGTCGTCCTCTGCGCGCTGATCGTCTTCTTCCCGATGGTGATTACCACCGTGCTGGGGCTGCGTCTGCTCGACCGCGACGTGCTTGACGCGGCCCGCGTGGACGGCGCGAACCGGTGGGCGCTGCTGCGGCGCATCGAGCTGCCGCTGGCGCTACCCAGCGTCCTCGCCGGTCTACGAACCAGTCTGACCCTCTCGATCACCGGATCGGTCGTCGGCGAATTCGTCGTCGGCGGTAAGGGCCTCGGTGAGCTGTTGCTGATTGACGGGCAATCCAGCGATTCCCCTGGGGTCTTCGCGACGCTTTTCGCGCTGGCTCTGCTGGCGGCCGCGCTCTATGGCGCGGTGCGGCTGCTGGAGCGGCGTTTTTCGTATGTGGAGGATCACTAACGCTATGCGCTCTCATTTCGCACGGCGCGCGCGGCGCCCCATCATCGCGCTGCTGCTTGCGCTTGTCTCGGTCTCGACGCTCGCGGCCTGTGGCAGCGCCACCGGCAAAGTTGGCACGACGCAGGCGCAGGGGTGCTCCTCGGCCAGCGGCGCGTCGGGCGCGTCGGGCGCGGACGCATACACGAACGCGACCATCAACCTACCGACCGCCAGTGGGTCGCTCCACAAACTGACCGTCGGCCTGACCTACATTCCCAACATCCAGTTCGCGCCGTTCTATGTGGCAGAGGCGCTCGGCTACTACCGGCAGGCCGGCCTGGACGTGACACTGCGCCACCACGGTTTCAGCGAGGGTGAGTTCGACGCGCTGGTGGCCGGGCACGAGGACGCGATCATCGCCAGCGGCGACGAGGCGTTGCAGGCGCGCAGTCGGGGCATTCCCATCACCTATGTCGCGCAGATGTACACGCGCTACCCCGTCGCGCTGATCGTGCCGTCCGGCTCGAAGGCGCAGACGGTCAAGGACCTGCGCGGCAAGACGATTGGCGTGCCGGGCTACTACGGCGCGACGTATATTGGGCTGCTCGCGCTCTTGCAGTGCGCGGGAATGACCAAGACGGACGTGAATATCCAGGCGATTGGCTACACTCAGGTCTCGGCGCTGCTGGGCCATAAGGTGGACGCGGTGATGGGCTACGTCAACAATGAGGTCTTACAGTTCCAGAAGGCCGGCTTCGCGGTGCGCACGATGCCCGTCCAGCAGCCATTCATCTCGAACGGGTTGGCGGCGCTGGATAGCGAGCTGAGCGCGCATCCCGACGACATCCGCGCATTCGTGGCGGCGACGCTGAAGGGCGTGCAGTACACCATCGCCAACCCACAGCAGGCGGTCAACCTGAGCGCGACGTTCGTGCCGGGTTTGAGTGACCCACAGAAAGCGGCGGACGCGCTCTCGGTGCTGCAAGCGACGATTCCGCTGTTCGAGACGAGCGGGCGTATCGGCTACGACGATCCCGCCGGTTGGTCACTGATGGACGGCTTCATGCAGGCTCAGGGTCAGTTGACGAAGGCTGTTCCGGCGACGCAGGCGTATAGCAATTCGTATCTGCCGGGGTAGCGGTGTCCTCATCCCCCCAACCCCGCTGCGCGGACCTCAATCCTCACGAACCTCACCCCCCCAGCCCCCTCTCCCGCGAGGAGAGGGGGAGCCAGCGTAGCGAACTGCTGGACCAGTTCCCTCTCTCCGGCGAGGAGAGGGGGAGCCGGACAACGCGATGATTAGCGCGTCGTCACGGGACTCAGTCACGTTCTGTGCGCTTACCGGTTTCACGCGGCCGTGAACGACCGGCGCACGGGACGGGACGTGGACTAAAGCCCGTCGCGTCTGTCGCCGATCAACCGGGTCCGAGGTTGTACCAATTGGCGCCGAAACGACGGCGTACGCATGGCCTTCAGGCCGCACAACGCCTGTGCTCCGGCCATTCATAGCCGAGAGCAGCCACAATCTACTGGCGTGACTCCGCGTGACTCTGCGCTACCCGTTCCCGTCTCCCTCTCCCACGGGGTTAGCCAGGCGATAGCCGATGCCGGGCACGGTGAGCAGGTAGATCGGGCGGCTTGGCTCCGGCTCAATTTTGCGGCGCAGTTGACCGACGAAGACGCGCAGATAGTGCGCCTCGTCCTCGTATTCCGGCCCCCAGACGGCGCGGAGCAGCGTGCGATGTGTGATGACGCGCTCGAAGTTGAGCGCCAGATATTTCAGCACCTCATACTCGGTGGGCGTCAGGTGGACCTCGACGCCGTCCACAGTGACACGGCGGCGCTCGAAATCGAGGACGAGCCCGCCCGTCTGGAAGCGCGACCCGGCGCCAGCGACCCCCACCGCATGGCGAATGGCGACCCGGACGCGCGCGATCAGCTCGCCGATGGTGAACGGCTTGGTGAGGTAGTCATCAGCGCCAAGCTCCAGCGCCGTGACCTTGTCGCGCTCTTCGGCGCGCACCGAGAGCACGATGATCGGCGCCTGCGTCCACGCGCGCAGTTCACGGCAGACATCGAGGCCGTCCATATCCGGCAGTGAGAGATCCAGGATCACGACATCGGGATGCCACTGCGCCACCTGCGCCATCCCCTCTTCGGCGGTGGCTGTCCACAGCACGGTGAAGCCCGCGCTCGCTAACCCAGCGCGTACGGCGCGGCCAATCTCAGCCTCGTCGTCAATCACCAGGACACGCGCCGCCCCAGTATGCGCGGACGCCTTCGGGGCGGAGCCGGGCGCCTGGTCGCTTGCGGGTCCGGTCAGGTCGCGCGCGGCGCTCGGCGTAGGATCGGGCGTCATGCGCTCACCCCCCGCTCCACGAGGCGCGCTGTGTTGGCCGGCGCGGGGGCGTCGTCCGCGCGGTCCACATCGGGGAGCCTGCCATGTGGGCGCTCGCTCGGAATCGGCAATGTGAAGATGAAGGTCGCGCCCTCCCCTTCGCGGCTCTCCGCCCAGATGCGCCCGCCATGCGCCGTGATGATGCTTCGGCAGATCGCGAGGCCGAGTCCGGTGCCTAGCGGCGGGCGCTCCGTCTGCCAGGGCAAGCGCACGTGCTGGATGCGATAGAACTTGTCGAAGATGGACTCGAGCTCACTGGCGGGAATCCCAATGCCCTGGTCGCTGACACGCACATCGAGTTCGGATCCCTCATGCGGCGCCGACGCCTCGATGCGAATCTCGCTGCCGCCGGGCGAGTATTTGAGCGCGTTCTCGATGAGGTTGGTGAGCACCTGTTCGATCTGCCCATAATCGAAGGGCGCCAGCGGCAGTTCCGGCGGGGCTTCTACGGTGACGCGGTGATCGCGCGTCGCGCCGGTCAGTTCGAGCCGGTCGAGCACCGTCGCGATGACATCGTTGATGAGGTACCACTCCTTGACGGGTTCCGCGCCCCCGGCCTCCAGGCGCGAGAGGTCCAGCAGGTTGCTGACGAGCCGATTGAGCCGGTCGGCGCTCGTGTCAATGAAGCTCAGCAGCTCGTTGCGGTCGGTGGGCGTCCACTCGACGCCGGGTTGCAGGAGGCTCGTAGCCGCCGCTTTGATGGACGCGAGCGGCGTGCGCAGGTCGTGCGTCACCGAGCCGAGCAGCGCGTTCTTCAGGCGGTCGCTCTCTTGCAGCGCCTCGTTGTGGATTGCGCGCTCTTGCAGCGCTGAGCGTTCCAGGACGAGCGCGATCTGGTCGCGGAACGCGCGAAAGAGCGCAACCTGTGGCGTGCTGTCGGCGCCGTCCACGGGACGCGACGCCTGCTCGGACGCCTTCGCGGTCGTTTCCCGCGCCAGCCGGCGAATGGCCGGCGAACCCGCGACGCCGAGCGCGCCGATCACCTGCCGGCCGCTCATCAATGGGAGATAGAAGCGCACTACCTCGGCGGAGGTTGTCTTCGCCGCCGCCACCGCGCCGCCGACGGGTGAGGCATGCTCGAAGACCCAGGCGACTTTGCCGGCGTTCTCGCGCAATCCGAGGTCGAGGGCGGCGAGCAGCGGGCTACCCTCCGGCGCGGCCGCCACCATCACCTGACCCTGGCTCTCGTCCGGTACGAGCAGCACGCACGCCGCCACGCCCTGCGCGGCGAACTCCGCGACGGTGCGCCGGACGAGCTCGCGATAGAGCTGCCCCTGGTCGCGCGTCTCGACGACGAGCCGCGCCAACGCATAGAGCGCGGCGGTGCGCCGTTGGCTGGCCTCCGCTTCGCGGGTCCGCGCTTGCAGGGCGGCGGTCAACTGGCTGATGACGAGCGAGGTAGCCAGCAGGGCGAAGAGTGAGATCCACTCCTCTGGGCGCCCGACGGTGAAAACGTAGAGCGGCGGGATGAAGAAGAAGTCGTACGCGAGAAATGCCAAAACGGACCCCGCGACAGCCGGGCCGCGACCGAAGACCACGGCGAGCCACATCACGACAAACAGATAGAGCAGGAAGATGCCCTGTAACGAGGCGTGGTGTGGGATAGCCGCG
>DATEGV010000184.1:0-4368 GCA_035279925.1 Ktedonobacterales bacterium
TGGCGCGCGAGCATGGGCGGGAAGGGGGCTGGGGGGATGAGGACGCCAACGACAACGATCCAGCCGGACGAGGTGTGACACCTCGATGAACGAGGCGCGCGGCTATCAGCGCATCCTCACAGCCAGAATAGCGCCCGCATGTCACAGAATCGCGCCGCGCCACGTGATAGTGTGCGGGAGCGTACCGCGCGCGGGGGAGCGCGCTGTCAGGAGGATGTGGCGCCATGAGGAATAATTGGCCGTCGAGAGCGTATCGCCGGCGCGCGGACGGACGGAGCGCGGACGGACGGAGCGCGACGCTGTTGGGACTCTCGGCATTAGTAACGGCGCTCGTCGTAACGCTCATGGCAACAACGATACTCGTGCTCATTCCACATCTCAGTGTCGCCGCAGACACGGACCCTCAACGCGCGCTGACGCCTACCACGACACCCGCGCTGATCGCGCGCGCTGATACCGTCGCCTCCATCAGCGATGTCGCGTTTACCGATGTGGACATGGTGACGGCGAACGAGGGTTGGGCCATCGGCACGAGCGCCCGGACCACCGCCGTCGCGACCGGCAGCGGCATCTTCGAATACAGCAAGGGACAGTGGGTGCGCGCGTTTCAGTTGCCGATGACGTGGCTTACGCATTTGCGTATGGTGACGGCGACCGAGGGCTGGGCAGGCGGCTGGAGCTACGCCAGCGCCAGCAAGCTCGGCGTGATCGCGCACATCGTGAACGGCCAGGTCGCGCTCACGTATTTCGCCGAACCAGTCGAGGCGCTGGATTCGCTCTCGGCGGGGAACGTCTGGGCGGCCTGCTCCTCGGTCTTTGTCCACTACGACGGGCAACACTGGTCAACGTACGCGGCGCCACAACCTGGCCGGGGCAGAGTCCTCGCCATCTCCATGCTGTCGGCGTCTGACGGGTGGGCAGCCGGGAGTAACGGCGCGCTGTACCACTACGCGGGTGGCGTTTGGCGGCGCTCGGGCATGCCGCTCGGCGCGGACCTCTATGGTATTAAGATGCTCTCCGCGACGGATGGCTGGGCGGTCGGGTGGAACGTTGCCACAGACGGGACCGCCGTCGTGCTCCACTATGACGGCGCGAAGTGGTCGCGCGTAGATGTCGGGCGACACGTGGAGTGGCTGCACACCATCGCGATGCTCAACCCGAGCGACGGCTGGATCGTCGGCGGGTTCACTGGCGCGCGCGGCAGTAACCTGGTATTGCGCTACGATGGCGCGCGTTGGAAGCCGGTCCCGGTCCCGACGCAGGCGGAGCTCGACGGTGTCTCGATGGTGTCGCCAAGTGAAGGATGGGCCGTGGGTCTGGGAGTAATTCTGCACTACCACAACGGCGTGTGGAGGCTCTTCGACGAGACGACACACACGAGCGCGTTGGGCGCGCAAATAAACGAGGGAGTCAGGATCACTCCCGGCTCCCTCGTCTCGCCCACGATCATTTCGTCGTCGTCACTCCGATGGAGCCGGCGGCGTCTCAACGGGATGTAGCCGCGCCTGTGCCTCCGCGAGCGTCATATCCGGCGCCGGGACGATGACATCGGAGGGCACGACCTCCTCATTCGGCACTACTTCGCCGTGCTGGCGAACGAACGCGACAAGCTGTTGGAGCGTCGCCGCGAAGGTGGCGTCGTCGTTGGTCTCCACCGCTCTATCCAACTCGTCGTCCAACCGCTGCACCTCAGGAATGTGCTCCTCGCTCACGCGATACTGATCTTCGGCCATGATACGCACGATCATCTACGCCCTCCTCAGCCCTGCGCGGGCGGCAATTGGGGCTGCTGCGGCTGCGGCTGTCCGCCTTCAATCTGCATCTGCGCCTTCATCGCGGCGAGCTGCTTGTCAACGTCGGATTGGCTGGAGAGCGCCGCAAGCTGCCGGTCCAGCGGATCGCCGGAGCCAAGCTCGGGCAGCGTGCCGGAGGCGGTCAGCTCGTCCATCGCGGAGGCGCGGGCCTGCATCTGCAGCACCTTGTCCTGCGCCCGCTCGACGGCCATGTTCACATCTGACATCTCCTCGGAGATGCCCGTCGCCGCCTCCTGGATGCGCACCTGCGCCTGCGCCGCGCCGTACTGCGCCTTGACCATCTCCTTCTGCGTGCGGAACGATTCCACCCGCGCGGAGAGGCGCTGCTCCATCGCCACGAACTTCTGCTGCTGATCTTTGAGCTGGGCGATCTGCTGATCGAAGGTCGCAAGCTGCGATTGCAGCCCCTGCTTGCGCTCCAGCGCCAGTCGCGCCAGATCCTCGCGTCCCATCGTCAGGGCTTGCTTCGCCTGACCGTCCAGCTTCTCGGACTGCTGGTTGATCTGCGCTTCTTGCAGTTCGAGGCGCTTCTCGCTCGTGACCACGTCTGCAATGCTCCGGCGCAGATTCTGCAACTGCTCGAGCTGCTTCTGATAGGAGTAGTCGAGGGTCTGGCCGGGATCTTCCGCGCGGTCCAGGAACGCGCTCATCTTCGTTTTGACGTAGTTGGTAAATCGTGACAGGACACCCACAGCTTTGCCTCCTTGGGAGGATTTCAAGACGCTCGCGCGCACACTACCGTCGAATCAAGTGTAACACGTCGTCGCGGCGTTGCTCCATCTCCGCGCGCGTGCTGGCCTCAACATTGAGACGCAACAGCGGCTCGGTATTCGACGCCCGGACGTTGAACCACCAGCTTGGAAATGAGACGGTCACACCGTCCAGATGATCTATCTCAGCGCCTTGCGCCGCGTAATGCCGCTCGATCTCGGCCATGCGCGCGCGCGCGTCGTGGACCTCGGAATTGATCTCGCCGCTGCGCACCCAGTGATCTATGGGAGCCAGCAGTTGTGAGACGCTCTGCCCGCTGACGCTGATAAGCTCCAAAACGATCAGGAAGGCGATCAGTCCGGAGTCCGCGTACCAGTTGTCGCGGAAGTAGAAGTGTCCGGAATGCTCGCCGCCGAAGATCGCGTTGTGCTCGCGCATCTGCGCCTTGATGAACGAATGGCCGACGCGCGTTCGCACCGCCTGCCCACCATTGCGCTCGATCACCTCTGGTACGCTTCGCGAGCAAATCAGGTTGTAGAGGATGGTTGAGCCAGGCGCGCGCTTGAGGACACTCTGCGCGACGAGCGCCGTTACCATGTCTCCGCCGAGCAACTGGCCCCGCTCGCTGACGAGGAACATGCGGTCGGCGTCACCATCGAACGCGACGCCCATATCGCAGCCCTGCTCCACCACGACGCGCCGCAGCTCCGCGGTGTTCTCCGGCTCGATGGGGCTGGCGGGGTGATTGGGAAAGCTGCCGTCCAGTTCAAAGTAGAGCGGCACGAGCTCACAGGGCAGGCGCTGAAAGACGCGCGGGATCATCATGCCCGCCATGCCGTTGCCGGCGTCCACCGCGATCTTGTACGGGCGAATCTTATCGAGGTCAATAAATGAGAGCGCGTGCGCGACATACTCGATGGTCACGTCGCGCTGCACGATCTCCCCCTTGCGCGCCGGCTCCGTGAAGTCTCCAGCGACGGCGAGGTCGCGTATTTGTGTGACGCCGGTCTCCGCGCTCAGCGCCACGGCGTCCGCCCTGCACATCTTGAGGCCGTTGTAGCGCGCGGGATTGTGCGAGGCCGTCACCATGACGCCCGCCGGATACCCGAACTTGCCGACCGCGAAGTAGAGCTCGTCGGTCGTCGTCAGCCCAAGGTCAATCGCGTTCGCGCCCTGGTCGGTGACGCCGCGCATGACGGCGGCGGCAATCGCCGGCGATGAGACGCGCATGTCGCGCCCGATGGCGACGGTGTCCACCTGGAGGAACGTTACGAGCGCCCGCCCTACGCGATACGCCGTTTCATCGTTGATCTCGCCAGGGTAGACGCCGCGCACGTCATACGCGCCGAAGATCTTCGGGTCCACCACGGATGGGCTTGTCACACGCTGGCTCCTCTCCGCTCGGAGAACACTCAGGAGAATATCGGCGCAATCAGCAGGCCGCGCCCCAATATTTCGCCGATGAAAATGAAGGCGACGCAGAGGTATAACATACCGGTCGCCGATTGAAACGAGCGGCCACGGGTCAGCCACAGAGCAACGGCGCCGAGGATCAGTGGCGAGAGAATCCCCATGAGCACTTGCAGCCACTGCATCGCCGTCGTGCTGAGCGGCGTCACGCGCGCTACCTGCGCTCCCGGGGTGGCGCTCGTCGTGGTTGGCGCGGCGGTGGGCGTGCTGACGGTGACGGTGTGGCCGTGGGAGACGATGGTGGTGCCCGGCGCGGCGCTGAGCAGCGGCGTGGTGGCGTGCGCCGTCGAGGGGCCGATAGCCAGCGAGAAGGCCAGTTCGAGGACCAGCGCGATCAGTACCAGCGCCGTCGAGAACTCCAGCGGCTTGCCCG
>DATEGV010000185.1:0-12483 GCA_035279925.1 Ktedonobacterales bacterium
TCCCGCCCATGCTCGCGCGCCAGGGTCGTGACCGTCGGGTCAGGGTTCCCCCTCGCCTCCGCGGAGGGGTGGGGCAGGAGGTGAGGACGGCCCGATCGCCAATATGATCGCCGGACATGTAATCACACTTGCCAGGCGTTCAAGCGTCCGTGCGGCTGGATGCCGGCCAGTAGGAGCCATCGAATGTGCGCTCCTTGTCCGGCTGCGGCATCATCATACCATGCGGCGCGATTCGGAAAAGGAGAATACGGTGCGGTTGCTGATCTGGCATGTGGACGCATTCCTCGCGGAGCCGACGGAGCGCGGGCGCTCGAAAGTCGCGGAGACCGAGCCGCGCGCGGTCTACATGGACGATGGGGTGGTCGTCTTCGCCGCGGCGGAGAAGGCGGACGAGGCGGACCCGCCCGCGGCGGCTCTTCGCGCGGCGGAGGCCATCGCGCAGGTCGCGGGCCAACTTGGCGTGAAGACGGTGGTGTTGCATTCGTTCGCCCACCTCTTCACGGAGCTTGCCGCGCCCGCCATCGCCCGCGACATCCTCAACGAGACGCAGAGCCACCTCGAGGCGCGTGACTATGCCGTCCAGCAGAGCGCGTTCGGCTGGTTCAACCGCCTGGAGATGCGCGCCAAGGGGCATCCGCTCTCCCGCGTCGCCCGCCAGGTGTAGCGTCCGCTATTCGTGGAAGCGGCGCAGCGCCTGATACATCGCCTCCGCGCCGAACTCTAGCCCGGCGACCGGGATGCGCTCGTCGGCGGCGTGGATCAGCTCGGCGAAGTTCAGTCCTGGAGGCAGCTTCATCGGCAGGTACCCGTAGGTCTGGATACCGAGGTGGGTGAAGAAGCGGCCATCGGTGACGCCGGACATGAGATAGGGGATCGGGACACCGCCCGGATGCCCCTCGCGCAGAATCTCGGCAAGCGTGTCGTAGAGGCCCATATCTGGGGTGTCCGGTGGCCCTGCCTCGAAGCTCAACACCTCGAACTCGACCTCCGGCCCCGCCAGCTTGCGCAGCTCGCGGAGCGCGTCCTCCGGGCCGAAACCGGGCAACAGCCGGCCGTCGAGATGTACATCTATGCGGCTGGGGATGACGTTCACCTGATCGCCGCCCTGGATGATCGTCGCGTTGACGGTGTTGTGCAGCAGCGGCACGAGCAGCGTTCCCTGGTCGCCCATCACGCGCAGCACGCGGTCGGTGAACCGGGGATTCAGCATGCGCTGGACGACCACCCGCAGTTGGGGCCGCATCTGCGCCGCGATGCCCTCGATCATCATGCGCGCCACTGTGGTGATATGCGGCGGCAATCCGTGGCGGTCGAGGGTGGTCAGGAAGCGCGCGAGCCGCGCCGTCGCCCCGCCATGCATCGTCAGCGAGCCGTGACCGCCCGGTCCACGCACCGTCGCGCGCATCTGGCAAGATTGCTTCTCACCAACCATGATGGGGTAGAAGACCCGCCCGCCGATATACGAAGTGAATCCACCGAACTCGCCCAGCGCATAGCGCACATTCGCGAAGAGGTTGGCGTGCTCCTCGACGAGATACTGCGCGCCATAATAGCCTGAGAACTCCTCGTCGCAGACCGCCGCGAAGATCACGTCGCCCGGCGGCGCCTCCCCACTCGCCCGCATGCGCAGCAGCGCCGCCAGCATCATGGCGACGCCACCCTTCATGTCCAGCGCGCCGCGACCCCACACAAACCCGTCGGCGATATCCCCGGAGAAGGGGCCGTGCGACCACTCTTGATGGGCTGTTGTCACGACATCCACGTGGCCGTAGAGCAGCAGCGGCGGCGCCACCCTACGACCGGGCAGGCGCGCGACGACGTTCGGCCTTCCCGGCTCGCGCGCGAGGATGTAGTGCTCGATGTCGGCCTCCGCCAACAGCCCAGCGATGTAGTGTATGCACTCGGCTTCCGTGCCGGGCGGATTCGTGGTGTCGAAGCGCAGCAGGGCCTGGAGCAGCTCGGCGGGCCGCTCATGGATGGTGAGGACGTCGAGCATCGCGGTCTCCCGCTTCAAAGGTATATGTGACAGTAGAGCAAGGGTACATTAGAAGGTACCATTGAGGCGGCATCCAGTCAAGCGGCGCAATTAAACCCCCCCTTCCCAACACTGGAAAGGGGGAGTGAGGGTTCGTGCGCTTGCGCGGCCAGTGGCGGACCCTTCGAGGCGATCAGGCGTCGCGCCAGCGGGTGAGCAGCGAGCGCGTCTGCTGGGTGTGCTCGTCGTAGTGCGCGCTGAGCCACCCGGCGATGTCGCGCGCGGTGGTTGGCAGCGGCTCGCCACCCTCCGCATAGATCACGGGCGCCGCGCGTGTGAACGCCGCCGCGTCCACCGCCGCCAGGCGCGATCGCGCGTGCCGGTGGGCAGTCTCCAACCGCGCGAACATCGCCGCCCGGTCATCGGCGGTTGGTCGCCAGGCGGCGAGCCAGGCGTGCCGCTGCTGTTTGGCCGCTTCTAGCGGGCGGTCTCCGCTCAGGTCAAGCGCCGAGAAGTTGCAGCGGAGCATCGCGTCAAGCTGCGAGGAGTAGCTCCACAACGGATCGCAGAGGTGTTCCGGCAGAATGCCCAACGCGTACTCCTCGCCGGAGGGAACGAAACTCAGCGCGGCGTCGGGAACGTCCGCAAACGCATCCAGGAACGCCGTATAGGCGGTGTCCAGGGCCGCGACCGCCGCCTCGCGCTGCTGTGTGACGTTGATCTGGTCGTTCATGGCACGCCCTCCCTCTCTCGTCTCTACGGCCCGACGTAGATGATCTCACCATCATGCCACTGCGGCTCGCCGTCCAGCAGCGCGAGCATCTTGCGGAAGCGCGCGTCCTGCTCTGGGCTATTCGCGTTCGCCTGGTATGACTCCTTCGAGTCAAACACGACGGTGAGGTAATACTCGCCCGGATCCGCGTCCATCCGATAGACCGTGCTCTTGACGTACCCGCGCACTTTCAACGCCTCGTACTCATGCTGTAGCTGGACAAGCTGTGTCTCCGATCCCGGCTTGACCCGGAATCGCGCGATGGTTCCGTACATCTGTCTCTCCTCCCATGCAATCCCGCGCGCCGGCCACACGTGAGCGCGACTTTCGCGCGGGCTGCGGTGTCGCCTTGTCCGCGGCCATATCCGCGAACGTTCTACCGTTTCGCCTCGAAGATGCGGTTGAAGGGTGTCTCCGTCGCGCGGCGGAAGCGACTCAGTCCGCCCTTCGCCGCCACATCACGTAGCGCCTCGTCGCTGGCCACCGTACCCAGCGCCGTTCCACCGGAGCCGACCGCGTTCGGCGTGCAGCAGAGCACGGACGCGCCGGAGTAGAACCGACCGACGATGTTGAAGTTGTCCTCGACGTTGCGGCCAGCCATCGGCTCCACGATGAGGGACGTGCCATCGGGCGCCAGCGCCGCCGCCGTGTGGCGGATCGCGCCGACGGGGTCGCCCATGTCGTGCAGGCAGTCGAAGAACGCCACGAGATCGTAGTCAGTCCCTGGGTAATCCTGGGCCGAGGCGACGTCGAACTTGACTCGGTCGCTGAGGCCGGCCGCTTGCGCCGCCTCGCGCGCCGCCTCGATTGATGGCGCATGCACGTCGAAGCCATGGAAACACGAGTTTGGATACGCCTGCGCCAGAATGATCGTCGAGGCGCCGTGACCACAGCCGACATCGGCGACTTTTCCGCCTTCCTCCAGCTTCGCCGCGACGCCATCGAGCGTGGGAATCCAGTTCGCGACGAGATTCGCCGCATAGCCGGGCCGGAAGAAGCGTTCGGTCGCCGGGAAGAGGATGGGGTCGTGCTCGCCCCAGAGCATGCCGTCGCCGGTGCGGAACGCCTCCTCGATACGAGGCTCCGCGCGCACGAAGGCCGCGACAATTGAGAACATGCCACCGATATAGGCGGGGCTATTCTCGTCGGTCAGGGCAATCGCGTGCTCCTCTGGCAGGGTATATGTTCCCGCCGCCGGATCGTAGGTCAGATACTCTCCCGCCGCCTGATTCAACAACCACTCGCGCACGTACCGCTCGTTGAGATTTGTCCGCTGGGCCAGCTCAGCCGGGGTGAGTGGTCCCGCGCCGCGCATCGCCTTGTAGAGGCCGAGCCGGTCGCCAAGCACGACCAGCGCCGAGGCCATCGCCGCGCCACCGTCGGTCACGGCCTTCCCCAGGAAGGCATGAATCTTCTCCTCGCTTACCGCCGTCGTCTGGGTCTGCGTCTTCGCTGTGCTCATGGTCTGTCCCCTCCCGTTCTGGGTGCGGTCAGCCCCATTCGGCCGTCCGCTGTGTCCAGAGTACTTGGGGCGCGTGTAGCGTTCATCGTGGATACCACGGATATTCGCGCGGCGTCATGTACGGAGATTCGCTCCGGCGAGTACGGAGCGCGCTCAGCGCATACTCGGACTCGGGCGCGACGCCGGCGCTATCGAGAAGGCGTCACTCGCGTGTAAGTCCCATCTCAACCACCCACGCGGCGACCTGCGCCCGCGAGGTAAAGTTCAGCTTCAGCAGAATGTTGGTGACGTGCGTCTCCACCGTTCGCTCGCTCAGGACGAGATCGCCGGCGATGTTGCGATTCGACTTCCCCCGCGCCACGAGCAGCGCCACCTCGCGCTCCCGCGCCGTCAGCCCGCCATAGCGCCCGGCTTCGACGCGCCGAGACGAGGGCGTCTCCGTGGGCAGCAGCGCGGCCGTCTCGCGCTCGAATGTTGTTCGCAGATCGGCGTCGGGGAGCGCCGCCGCGATCCGCGCGATGATTGCCCGCGCCTCCTGATACGCCGGCTCGGCCTCAGCGGCGCGCCGCTGTTTACGGAGGATGTCGCCAAGGAGGACAGAGCTGCGCCACACCAGACCGAGCAGCTCTCCCTTGGTTGACTGAGCATGCGCGCGCCACGCCTCCGCCTCGGCTTCCTCCGTCCTCCCCAGCATGTGAAGCGCTTGTGCGCGTATCAGCGTGACCCGTGGGATTCCACGCTCAGCATGCGGAGTCGTCGCGAACAGTCGGTCCGCCATAGCCAGCGCGATCTCGGGCCGACCGCGCGCAAGCGCAAGCTCCACCCGCCCGCGCCAGACGCACCGTTGCCCCTGCGACTGATAGGGGGCATTCTCCGGGAGCGCCTCGTCGAGCACCGCGGCCGCTCTGGCCAGATCGCCCTCACCCACGAGCGCGACCGCCAGCGATCCGGCGGTATTCATCTTCCAGTGCGCCGAGCCACTGGCAAGCCCGAAGTCGCGTGCCCGCTCCAGGTGGACGCGCGCCTGGGTGAAGCACAGAATATCCAGCAGCAAGACGCCAAGCGTCCAGCGGCTGCCGGCTCTCCATTGGACATGCTCGATCTCGTCCGCGATAGCTATACCCTGGCGGGTCAGATCAAGCGCCACGGGGTACTGGCCGAGTGTACCGAGTGAGCCGGCGCGAATCCAGAGCGCGAACGATTCGCCAGCGCGCCAGCCCGACTCGCGAGCCAGGCGTACCGCTTCATCGCTCGTGGCGAGTTGCTCGGCGTTGGCTCGCGGTGACGCCATCGTTTCGCTCTGAAAAGAAAGACCGCTCCCCTGCAAACCCGCCAGGCTCGAGGACAGCGTTAGCCGGTCACCAAGCTCACGCCAAAGCGCGACGGCCCGCTCATAGTCCGCGACGGCCCGCACGGTGTCGCAGCCCAGCCAGTGCGCCATACCCAGCAGATCCAACGTCTCGGCGATTGCGCGTGGGTCTCCCTGCTCCTCGAACATCGCCAACGCCTCGCGATGCCGCGCCAGCGCCTCCTGTGGCTGGTCAACATTCAGATACCAGTTTCCCAGCCGGTTGAGACTGCGCGCTAGCGCCGCCGGATCGTTCAGGCCGCGCGCAAGCTCGAATCCCTTGTGATAATACTCCCCTGTCCGCGCGTAATCGCGCCCGGCCCAGAGCGCGCCCAACGCGAGTGTCGCGCGCCACTCTTCGAGGCCATCATGGGCGAGCCGGGCGCCCTGAAGCGCTGCCTCGTAGTCCGCCAGCGCCAGCTCGAAATTGCCGAGTGTCTCATACGCCTGGCCACGCCCACGATGGAGTGACGGCGCCGGTTGCAGGGTGAGGCGACGTGACGCTTCGAGCGCGTGAGTGAATTGTTCGACCGCGGCGTGGGGGGCGTAGAGCGCCAGCGAACGTTCGCCGACCAGCCGCGCCGTCTCAAGCGCCTGCTCCCAGGCGCCCGCCTCGTAGTAGTGATAGGCGAGCTCCGCCAGGCGTCCTTCGCGCTCACTCACAAACAGGCGCTCGATAGCCTCCGCCAGCGTCTGGTGCAGCGTTTTCCGCTCGCGCGCGAGCAGCTCGGTGTAGATGGCCTGGCGTGTCAGCGCGTGCCGGAAGGAGAACTGGTCCGCCGACAACTCGACGATGAGCTGAGCGGCGATCAACTCCTTTAGCGCGGTGAGCAGCTCGGCCTCGGTCAGTCGGGTGATCTCACACACGAGCGTGAAGTCGAACCGCTGGCCGGCGACCGCCGCCACCGCGAGAACCTGGCGCGCCTGCGAGGAGAGTTCTTGCGTGCGACGGCGGACGGCGTCTTGCACGCTGCGGGGTATGTGCAGGTCCTCCATCGCCTTCCGGTTCCAGGAGCCGTCACGGTAGAAGATGTCGCCGGAGACCACCAGCGCTTTCAATGTCTCCTCGATGAAGAACGGATTGCCTTCGGTGAGGTCGTAGAGCGCGGTAAGGAACTCCGGGCGGATTGGCCTGCCAAGCGCGAATATCGCTTCGAACATGGCGGCGACGTGTTCCTGGCCGAGACTTTCCAGCCGGATCTCCGTGGCCAGGCGCTCGCGGTCCAGCCCCGCCAGCAGGTGGCGCAGTCCCGGTTGTGTCTCGTCGCTGCGGTACGTCGCCAACAGGAGCAGCGGGCGCTCGTGGACGCGCCGGGCGAGATGCAGCAGGAACTCTAGGCCGATGTCGTCGCACCAGTGGATATCCTCGACGACGATCAAAGCCGGATCGCGCTCCGCGAACCGCAGGAGCATGTTGGTCAGCGCCTCGAAGAGTCGGCGTTTCTCCTGCTCTGGCTCGAGCCGCGACACGGGTGCGATATCTTGGAAACGAGGCGCTAGCTCCGGTAGGAGCTGAACCACCTCAGCCGCCGACGGGCCTATCTTCTCAATGATCTCATGGGGCGACGACGCCGCGACTGTGCGCCGTATCAGGTCAAGCACCGGCGCATAGGGAAGCGCGCGGTCTGGCTCGAAGCAATTGCCGGCGTAGACCGACATCCCTTCGGTCGCCGCGTGGCGTCGCGCTTCGGTCACCAGTCGTGTCTTGCCCATGCCCGCCTCGCCAGAGATGAGGGCCACGCCACCGACGCCCTGGCTGAGCCGTGTCGTCAGTTCCGCCAGCGCCTCAAGCTGTCGTTCGCGCCCCACCACCACGGGGCAGACGATGGGCCGTTCGAAGATCTGGACCATTTGCCACCGCATCTACTGGCGGTTACCACACTACACCTCACGCGCTCAACGGAGACGACGCTCCAATTTAGTCACAATACAGGCGTCAACGGCGCTCAACGTCACCGCGCGATGGATTCGTGCGCATGCCCCCATGGCGCGGGAACATCGGCGCGCATGGTTGCGCTCAGCCGCCAGACATGGTATACTCAGCGTAATAACATCCTTTAACTCGGGTCCAGAGAGACCTGAAAGGAGTGGCTGATGCAGCGCGCCCGCAACCGAGCAATCCAGCGGAGCGACACCGTCGCCTTCACACCATCCACATCTGATGGTCGTGAAGGTTTTTTTTGCGCGTCGCACGCTGGTGGCCGATCCCGTCGCGCCCTCCTGGCGGCCCGCGCCTGGAGGCGAACCAATGGCGAATGAGCGCGGCGCGTCGGGCGGCGACGACAAAATCATCTACAACGAAGACGAGATGCGCCGGGCAATCTCCCGCATCGCGCATGAGATCGTCGAACGCAACGCCGGCGCCGGTGACCTCGTCCTCGTGGGCATGCGCACCCGTGGCGCGCCCCTCGCCCAGCGTCTGGTGGCGAAGATCGCTGAACTCGAACGAGTGACGGTCCCCACGGCCACCCTGGACGCGACCGCCTATCGAGACGACCTTCCGGAGCGGTCCAGCCGGCTCAGCGCCCCGCGCGCGCCACTCGAGGTCGAAATCGCCGACCGCGTGGTCGTGCTTGTAGATGACGTGCTCTTCACGGGCCGCACCGCCCGCGCCGCCCTCGAAGCCCTGCTGGACTACGGCCGCCCGCGCAAGGTGCAGTTGGCGGTGATGGTGGATCGCGGCCACCGCGAGCTGCCAATCCGCGCGGATTTCGTCGGCAAGAACGTGCCGACCGCGATGACGGAGAGCATCCGCGTCTGCCTGCGCGAGACGGACGGATTGGATGCGGTCATGCTCCGGCGCGAGCCGGAATAGCGGGAGGAGAGCGCACATGCGCGCCATCACACGCGAACGCGAGCCGGTGACGGAGCCGATAGCCCCGCGCGCCGCGATCCGCCGGCATCTGCTGGACCTGGACGATTGGACGCCGGATGAGCTCTCTACGCTCCTGGAGAGCGCGGAGGAGATGTGCCGAGTGCGTCTGCGCCGCGAGAAGCTGAGTGTGCTGAGCGGGCAGGTTCTCGTCAACCTCTTCTATGAGAACAGCACCCGCACCCGCGTCTCCTTCGAGCTTGCCGGGCGGGCGCTCGGCGCGGACATCACCAACGTAACGGCTTCGGCCAGCAGCGTTGCCAAGGGCGAGTCGCTGATTGACACCGGGCGTACGCTGCAAGCCCTGGGCGCGAGCGTCTTCGTGATCCGCAGCGGCCAGTCTGGCGCGCCTGACCTGCTGGCGCGGCACATCGGCGGCCACGTCCTCAACGCCGGCGACGGCTGGCACGCGCATCCCTCGCAGGCGCTGCTCGATCTCTTCACGCTCACCCGCCATCTGGGTAGCGTCGCGGGCCGGCGCATCGTGATACTCGGCGACATCCTGCACAGCCGCGTCGCCCGGTCCAACATCTGGGCGCTCACGGCGATGGGCGCGGAGGTTGTACTCTGCGCGCCGCCGACACTGCTGCCACCGGAGGCCATCGCGCTCTACACCGCGCGCCTTGTGCCGGGAACCGGCGCCTGCCGCCACGTCACGATCGAGACGAACGTCTCGCGCGCGCTCGCGGGAGCCGACGCGGTGATGGCGCTGCGGCTCCAGAAGGAGCGACAACAGGCGGGACTCCTCCCCAGCCTACGCGAATATACGCGAACCTACGGGCTGACTGTGGCGCGGATGGCGCTGGCGCGTCCGGGCGCGCTGGTTCTGCACCCCGGACCAATGAACGAGGGGGTTGAGATCGAGCCGGCCGTCGCGTCTGGCGCGCAATCGGTGATCGAGGAGCAGGTGGAGAACGGCGTCGCCGTGCGGATGGCCGCGCTAGCCATGCTGGCCGGCGCGGAGGCGGTGGCCTAGATGCGACGCACTATCGGTCCGCGCGAGGTGGTTGTCCTGCACGGCGCTCGCGTCCTGGATCCCAGCCAGCGGCTCGCGCTGCCGGAGGGTGGCGTTGCCATCCGCGACGGGCGCGTGCTCGCCATCGGGACGCGCGCGCAACTGGAAGCGGCGCTGGCCGGGCTGGACGAACTGGAGACCGCGCCCAGGTGGGTCTCCTTGCCCGCGCGGTACGTGCTGACGCCTGGCTTCGTGGACCTACACGCCCATCTGCGCGAGCCGGGCTACGAGGCGAAAGAGACCATCCAGACAGGAGCGCGGGCGGCGGCGCGCGGCGGCTTCACGACCATCTGCTGCATGCCCAACACCCAGCCGGTCCTCGACTCGGCGGCGACACTCGCGCTGGTTGCGGAGCGGGCGCGGTCCGCTGCGGCGCGGGTGCTGCCCATCGCGGCGATCAGCAAAGGCGAGTCAGGCAAAGAGTTGAGCGAGATGGCCGAACTGGCCCAGGCGGGGGCGGTCGCGTTCTCCGACGATGGGCGACCCGTCGCGAGCAGCCGTCTGATGCGCCTGGCGCTGGCGTACGCGGAGCCGCTGGGCCTGCCGGTGGTGGAGCACTGCCAGGACGAAGACCTTGTCGGCGGCGGCGTGATGAACGAAGGGCCGATCTCGACCATGCTCGGCCTACCAGGCTGGCCCGCCGCCGGGGAAGATGTGATGCTGGCGCGCGACCTCGCCCTCGTGCGGCTGACCGGGGCGAAGTATCACGCGGCGCACCTGAGCACGGCCGGCGCGGTGGCGCTGATCCGGCAGGCGAAGGCGGAGGGGCTGCCCGTCACGGCCGAGGTCACGCCGCACCACCTCCTGCTGACCGACGCCTGGGTGGCCGGCGAACGAACGGGGCCGCTGGCCGACGCGCTGCGCGAGCTCGGGCTGCCCGTGCCGCCCGGCGATCGCTACGACACCAATACCAAGGTGAACCCGCCGCTGCGAACCGCGCGAGACTGCCAGGCGTTGATAGAGGGGGTAGAAGACGGCACGATAGATGCCATCGCAACCGATCATGCGCCGCACACCTGGGTGGACAAAGCCTGCGAGTATGGCGAGGCGGCCTTCGGTATCTCCGGGTTGGAGACGGCGCTGGCGGGGCTGCTGGCGCTGGTCCACACGGAGCGCCTGTCGCTGCCGGCGCTGATCGCCGCGCTGACGATCCGACCGGCGCGCGCCTGGAACCTGCCGATGGGCAGTTTGGCGCCTGGCGCTCAGGCGGACCTGACGATCTTCGATCCGCGCGAAGACTGGACGGTAGACCCGGCGGGGTTCGCCTCGCTGGGTAAGAACACGCCGCTGGCGGGCGTCACGCTGCGGGGCCGCGTGCGCGAGACGTGGCTGGGCGGGCAGTCGGTGTACCGGGCCGATGGCGATCGCGACGGCGAATCGGCGAGCGCGGACACGGACCTGAGCGAGTAAGAGAGTTACCTGGAGGAGACGCAATGCAGACGGAGCAGACGGAACAGATCGCGGCGCTCGCGCTGGAAGACGGCGCGGTCTTTTACGGGCGTCCCTTCGGCGCGGTGGACGCGCTGGCGCGGGGGCGGCGCGGCGAGGTTGTCTTCGCGACGGGCATGACCGGCTACCAGGAAATCTGCACGGACCCGTCGTATCGCGGGCAGATGGTCGTGCTGACCTTCCCGCTGATCGGCAACTACGGCGTCACCCCCGACGATGTGGAGTCGCGCCGCCCGTGGCTCTCCGCGCTGCTCGTCCGCGAGTGCTGTGATGAGTACAGTAACTGGCGCGCGGCCGAGTCCCTGGACGATTACCTCGCTCGCAACGGCATCCCTGGCATGTGCGAGCTTGACACCCGCGCGCTCACCCGCCATCTGCGCGCGACGGGCACGCTGCGCGGCGTGATGCGCGTCTTCCCCGCTGGGGCGACGATTGACGAGTCCGCCCTCGCCGCCGAGGCGCGCGATGTGCGCTCCGTCACTGATCTGGATGTCGTCGGCGAGGTCTCCTGCCTGGCGATGGAAGAGTGGGAGACGCGCGGCCCGACGCTGCGCAAGCCGCTGCCACAGCGCGCCCACCGCACGCGCACTCCAGCGGAGGATGGACGCCCGCGCGTGCTGGTGATTGACACCGGCTACAAGCGCAACATCGCCCGCTGCCTGAGCGACCGCGGCCTCTCGGTGCTCGTCGCGCCGCACGACACGACGCTCGCCACGATTGAGGAGATACAGCCGGATGGGGTGCTGCTCTCGAACGGTCCCGGCGACCCGGAGAGTGTCGCGCATCTCGTCGAGCTTGTGCGCGAGCTAATGGCGCGGCGCATCCCCGTCATGGGCATCTGTCTGGGGCATCAGGTGATCGGACTGGCGGCGGGCGGGCGCACGAGCCGGCTGCCCTTCGGCCACCACGGCGCCAACCATCCCGTGCGCGAGGTCCGCACCGGCAAAGTGACCGTCACGTCGCAGAACCACAACTTTCAGGTGGACGCGCAGAGCATCCCCCTTGAGAGCGGCTTCTACGTCAGCCACATCAACCTCTCCGATGACAGTGTCGAGGGGCTGGCGCACGAGGAGGCGCCGATCTTCTCCGTGCAGTTCCATCCAGAGGCCGCGCCCGGACCCGAGGACAATCGCGAGCTCTTCGACCGCTTCGCGGACATGATCGCGCGCGAACGTGCGCGGGCGCAGACCCCTGTCGCCGACGACGCCGAGAGTCCGCTGGCCGTCGCGGGCTGAACACGTGAGCGTCACGATGGACCGCGCGACCGCTGGCGATTCGGTCGTATGATGAACCGGCGGGGTATCGGCATGTCCGCGACCGGCGCGACAAGCCCAGGCCCGCGAGTCTCTACGAAAAACAGGTGGCGACGATGGCAGCGGTGGACCCCAGCGCGCCCACGATCAGATTGGCGTCGGACGCCGACGCGGATGGGGTCTTGGAGTTGCTCGAAGCCGCCGCGGAGTGGCTCGTCGCGCGCGGCATCCTACAGTGGATCCCGGGCCAGATTCGCGCGGAGTGGCTGCGGGAGCGCGTCGCAGCCGGTGAAGTCTACGTCGCGACGCTCGGTGGCGTCCTGGCCGGCTCGTTCCG
>DATEGV010000186.1:0-4056 GCA_035279925.1 Ktedonobacterales bacterium
GCCATTGCGACAAATGTCGCTGTCGCGCGGAGCAATCTCACCCATACTACGTGTAGCCGCCGTTCTTCACACGGGTGTAAAGACGGCTTCACAGCGATGGGAGAGAAACTATGAGCGACATAACACAGGCGATCGCCGCGCACCACCGGGAGCTGACCGATCGGCTTTCAGCCGAGGTAGCGAGTGTCGAAGACACGCGTTCAAATGGAGAGGGCCTCGTTGCGTTCCTGCGCGAGGAGTTACTGCCGCACGCGGCGGGCGAGGAAGCTCACCTCTATCCTCGAGTGGATAGTCTCATCAAACAGCACGGCGACGCCACGGCCACGATGAAGGTTGACCACGAGGAGATCGTCCGCCTCACCGAGGAGATCGAGCGGGTCGCCGGTGAGTTGACCGCGGCCCAGACAACGACGGAACGCGACGAACGCCGGCGCAGCCTGTCGCGGCTCGGTCTCCAACTGGAAGCGATCCTCGCGCTGCATGCGCGGAAGGAAGAAGTCGTCTATCTTCCGCTCTTTGCGCGCTATCTATCTAGCGACGAACAGCGGCGCATCCTCGACGACATGCACGAGCAGGCCGCAGCGGCCTCGACGGATGAGCGCGTGCTGGACGTGCGCACAGTGCCGCCGGCGCAGCGACACCCACTCATCTTCCAAACGTTCGATGCGCTGGGCGACGGTGAGGCGTTTGTGCTCCTCAACGACCACGATCCGAAGCCGCTCTACTACCAGCTTACGGCGGAGCGCTCAGGAAAGGTGAATTGGGAATATGTCGCACAGGGGCCGCTCGAGTGGCAGGTCCGCATCGGCAAGTCGGTCTGAGCGGTCATCTGGAGTAAGCGCCGCCGGTCCCTGGAAGGATCCCAGAGACCGGCCATTGCCACGTGTCACCCTAATAGACGACGACCGGCGTACCGTAGCTCGCCCACTGGAAGAGCCAGGCCATGTCGTCCAGCGGCACGTTGACGCAGCCGTGCGAGCCGTTGTTGAACGAAATGGGGTCGTAGTGCGGCAGGTTGGAGTACTTGCCGAACCAGGAGCGCCACCAGGCGTCATGTACGATGTAGCCGTAGTCGGAGTACACCATCCCATAGTTGATGTGGGTCGGGTTGTAGTAGTACTGCGAGCCTTTCGGGAAGGGCGAGATGTCGTCGTAGTTCTGCATCAGCACAAAGATGCAGTGGACGCCCGGCGGCGAGGGCAGGTCCGGATTGCCGGTGGTCACCTGGAAGGCCTTGACGAATTTGCCGTTTTCGTAGGTGCGGGCCTCTTGTTCGCGCAGGGACACCACCATGACCCGCGTGCCGTCGAGACCATAGTGGTGTAGCAGCGACAGGTCCGTCTGGTGCGGCTGGTCCACCGCCGTCTTGTCATTCAGATTCGTGAGCAGCGCCTGGAGATTCGTGGTCATCATCTGAATCTCCTGGTCAACAGCCTGGTAGTCGTCGGCGGTCTGCGCGTTTGCGAGCCGCTGTTGCGCGTCGCCGATGCCGGTGGTCTGGCTCGCGTACTCATACCCGTCGGGATACGGCTGATTGTTCGCCGGGTCAATCGTCTGGATGGCCTGGGCTTGATTCACCAACTTTTGTAGGGCATTGAGATCGTTCTGCGTCTGCACTTTGAGCAGCGGGAACGAGAATGCGTCGCGCTGCTTCTGCACCGTCTTCACGAGGGCCGTGTACTGGGCGGCTGATTTCGCCGTGGCAAGCGACTGCGCATCCTGCGACGCCTGCTGTTGGAAGGAGGTATCCGTGCCACCGCCTGCCTGATAGGTCTTCACGTCGGCGGCGAACTGCTGCACGTCGTAGGACGCCTGTTGTGGTATCGCTGAGGCCACATCGGCGGAAAGCTGCTGCGTCTGCGCCTGAAGCAGCGCGGTGAGCGCGGTGTATTGTTGCACGGAGCTGGCGGCGCGAAACAGCGCCAGATCTTGTGCGGGCCACTGTTGGTATTGATAGGTGGGAGACTGCTGTGTCTGCGGCGGCGTGACCATCACGGTCGAATTCTGCCAGAAGTAGGAGCCGCTATCGCCGATCGCGCATTCGAGCGGCTGCGGCGCCTGAGCGACGATACCCAGCGCCGCGTTCTGAGACGTGACGAGCTTATCAAAGGCCTGAAGCTGCTTGTTCACCGGATCAATCATCTGGATCGCGGCCGTCTGCGCCTCGGCGTAGCCCGACGCAAGGAAGTAGTCGGTGGTCGTCGTCGCGTCAGTGAGCTCCTGTTGCGCCTGTTGCAGTCGCGCCTGATACTGTGCTGCCTCGACATAGCCGGCTTGCTGCGCATGTTGGAGCGCCGACGTGAGCGCCTTGAGGTCTGCCTGGCTCTGGGCGCGGGCCTGATCGGGCGTCATGTGTTCGATAGCGATGACCTGATTGTAGAGCTGACCGTATGAGGCGCTCGCGGCTTGCAGTGTCTTGTCCGACCCGTTGGCGGCCCTCGCGGCGATAGTCTTCTCCTGCGTCTGGATAGGTTGAAGCAGTCCGTCAGGCACGTGCAGGTTTGTGCGCGCGTTCACGATCTCATTGTCGAGCCGGGTCTGCGCCTTATGCGCCGACGAGCTCGCGCCCGACGCGCAGGCGGTCAGCAGCGCGCTCACAAAGAACAAGCTCACACCAAACACGTACGTCACCCGCCGTTTTCCCCGTGGGTGACGCGCTGACTGCCGCATCATCATCGTCTCTATCCGCCCCGCGCCTACACTTCTGCTCGCCGACATCCTGGCGCCGGCTCGCCCCAACAGTATAGAACGACCAACGCGCCGCATTGTATATACATATCACGCGCGACCGGCAGATTCCGATACATCCCCATGCCGGACGTACTCATCACACGGGGGCTCTCGTCCACAGGGAGCGCGCGTCGAGTCACGGGTAAGTCACGTCCTTGCGCCGAGGTTACGTCGTAGATGGTGGGTGAAGGAGTTTCAACCAGCGGTCGCATGCAGCAGTATCGCGCGCCGCCCGCCGCGCTTCGTCGAGCATGACCGCGCGCCCTCGCGAATCACACCTTCCTGGAGCAGTGCGCGGGCAATCGCGCTAACTGTTGTGCGCGAGAGTTCGGTCCGCTGGGCGATCCTCACCCTGGAGATCGGTCCGTGCTCACGAATGCAGGCGAGTACCAGCGCGCGATTGTTGCGGCGCAGCCAGCGCTGATCCACGTGACGCAGTGGCTGCGGTGACGCGCTCGCCCAGACGTTATCCTCCCGAGGCGTTTGCTCGTTCTGCCCCACCGCCTCCCGGCGCGTCCGAGTTCTCGCCTGTTCGAGGACACCGCGGCGTTGACGTATGCTTCGTGTCACGGCTCCCTCGCTTAGCGATGCGGAACGCCCACATGTGGAGGCTCCCGCGCATTCGCCGCTCATGCGGTCCATACGCTAAGTGAGCCGACACGTCGTGCCGGGATCGAAGACATGGACGTGGGTGGGGTTGACCGCCAGCGTCACAGCGTCGCCGACACGTACTTCAATGTCAGCCGCGACGCGGGCCACCGTGCTGCGCGTCTCCGCGCCGTCCAGCGCCGCTTGCCCAGGCACGCTCATATACAGCAACTGCTCATTGCCCAGATGCTCCACCACCTCCACGGTTCCCATCAGGGCCCCTTCGTTGTCCTCATGCGTCACCTTCAGGTCTTCGGCGCGCACGCCCACCACGACGGCGTCTCCCTTGCTGGTCCCATGCCCCGCGAGTTCGTCCCGCGCCCGGCCGGAGAGCGTGACGGTCGCGGCGCGCGCTCCCTCGCCGATCACCACCGCCGCGCACCCATCCTGTTGGCGCACGAGCCGCGCGTTGAAGAAGTTCATCGAGGGGCTACCGATGAAGCCCGCCACGAACAGATTGGCGGGGGTGTCGTAGAGTTCGCGCGGCGTGCCGAGCTGCTGAATCACCCCGGCGTCCAGCACGGCGATGCGATCGCCCATCGTCATCGCCTCAACCTGATCGTGCGTGACGTAGACAAACGTCGTCTGTGTCGCCTGGTGTAGCCGGCTGATCTCCGTGCGTGTCTGCACGCGCAGCTTGGCGTCCAGGTTCGAGAGCGGCTCATCCAGCAGATAGAC
>DATEGV010000187.1:0-4742 GCA_035279925.1 Ktedonobacterales bacterium
GGCGGAATCATCGTCGTGATCCTGGTGTTGTTCACGCTCTCCGGCCTGCGTGTGGTGAACCAATACGAGCGCGGGGTCGTGTTCGTGCTGGGCCGGCTGATCGGGGCGAAGGGGCCGGGCCTGTTCTGGGTCCCGCCGTTCATCAGTAAGATGCGCAAGATTGATATGCGCGTCGTGACCATCGAACTGCCGCCACAGGAAGGAGTCACCCGCGACAACGTGACCGTCAAAGTCAGCGCGGTCGTGTACTTCTATGTGGTGAACGCGAATGACGCCGTCAACAATGTGCTGGACTACTATCGCGCCACGGTGCAGATCGCGCAGACGACGCTGCGGAGCGTGCTGGGTCAATCCAACCTGGACCAACTGCTCTCCGAGCGTGAGGACATCAACAAGGCGGTGCAGACGATCATAGACGAGCATACGGAGAAGTGGGGCATCAAGGTGACGGCGGTCGAGGTGAAAGACGTGGAGCTGCCGCCGACGATGCAGCGCGCGATGGCGAAGCAGGCGGAGGCCGAGCGCGAGAAGCGGGCGAAAGTGCTGCTGGCGCAGGGCGAATATCAGGCGGCGCAGACGCTGGCGGACGCGGCGGCGCTGATCTCGACGGAGCCGGCGGCGTTGCAACTGCGCTACTTGCAGACGCTGACGGAGATCGCGGTCGAGAAGAACTCGACGATCGTGTTCCCGCTGCCGATAGACCTTATCGAGCCATTCCAGACGCTGATGCAGCGCGCGGCGGAGTCCGGCAAGAACGGCAAGACGCCGCAGCCTGTGGCCCCGCAGATCGTGCCGCCGCATGTGATCCCGCCGGACGTGTTCCCGCCGAGCCAGTCGTAGGGATGCCCCACCCCAGCCCCCGCCGCTGCGGCTCTCGCGCCGGCTCCTGACCTCACCCCCTGGCCCCCTCTCCCACAGGAGAGGGGGTAACCGAACCGCGAGCGCCGTCGTGCTCCACGAGGAGAGGGGGTAACCGAACCGCGAGCGCGGACGTGTCCCACAAGGAGAGGGGGAGCTACGTCATCCCTTACGACGCGCGCGCCGTGATGTGGGCGCGGGAGTGAGCTCCTCAGTCTCCTCAGCCTCCTCGCCCACCGGCTCAGTCGCGGGCGTCTCGCCGGAGACCGTCGTCGCCTCGATGCGCTGGCCGAACTTCGGGCCGGGCAGGATCTCGATTGGCGCGAAGAGCGCCTCTTGCTGGACGATCAGCCGCGATTGATGCCACAACTCGAGCACGGCGAGGAATATGACCACGACCGCAAAGCGCGAATCGGCGCCGCGGAGCACCTCTTCAAGGGTGGCGCGACCCCGCTCGCGCAGCAACGCCTCCACCTCGGCGATCTTCTGGGCAATCGTGACAAGCGGTAGGGGTATCTTCTCCGGCTCGGCGAGGCGCTTCTCCGCGATGACGCGCCGAAAGACCATCGCCAGCGCGTCCACATTCAGCCCGACAAGCTGTGGCGGCGACCAGGCAAGCACCGCCTCCGGGTCCACCAGGCGCTCCGGCCGCGAGAACGTCTGCAAGCCGGCGAGCTCGCGGGCACGCAACGCGCGGGCAATCTCACGCGCCGTCTTATATTCGAGCAGATGCAGCCGCAGCCGCTCGGCGTCCTCCAGCGGATCGCTCTCGTCGTCGGTCTCCTCCTGGCGTGACATGCGCGGGAGCAGACTGCGCGACTTGATGAGCAGCAGGCGCGCGGCCATCGCCACGAACTCTGCGAGGCGCGGCAGCGGCGGTTCGTCCCAGGTGCGCAGGTACGAGATGAACTGATCGGTGACGGCGACGAGGGAGATGGTGGTGATTTCGAGCTGGTTCTTCTCGATGAGGTGCAGCAGCAGATCGAGCGGGCCGTCGAAGCCGGGCAGATGAACGGTATAGGGCCGCTGGAGGCTGCCGTCGCCGGTCTCGTCGGCGGTCACGTCAGACATGTCGGGGTACGCGCGCTGATCGCGAGTCGCCGTCGTCATGTCGCCTCCGCTCGCCTGTGGGGGCTTCCCGCGCGCCGTGTGCCGTGTGCCGTGCTGTCGCGTGCGCGTACAGATTCGGTGGGACCGGCGCGGATTCTAGAACTATTGTACGTCATTGGCGCATCGGGACACGCGAGAGCCGGGACGCTTGGGCTATCGCCGGCGCCGATTCACAGAACGGACCGAACGCGCTGGCCAGGTTCAAACGGCAAAATGAGGGGGAGGCGAGCTACCCCCGCTCGACTCCCCATCCGCATGCGATTGGGACCGCATGCCTCACAAGACGCACGCTGTATGCCGGATGTACAACGCCTGGTACTTTTCGCGGAAATACGGTGGGAAATCCTCCCGCCGCCTGCCGTCAAAACCTGAGTTCGCGGCCGTGTTGGCGCAGCCAGCGACGCTTGGCGATGTAGTCTGGGCAGGTTTGGGCGACGACGGCCCAGAAGCGCGGCGAGTGGTTGAGTTCTTTGAGATGGGCGAGCTCGTGGATGACGACGTAATCCAGGATCGGCGCGGGCGCGAGCAGCAGCCTCCAGTTGAAGTTGAGATTGCCCTGGCGTGAGCAGCTTCCCCACCGACTCTTCTGCTCCTTGATGGTGACACGCCCGTACGTGAAGCCATAGTGCGCGTTCCAATGGGTGAGCCGCTCGGCGATGATGACGCGCGCCTGTCTGCGATACCAGACCTCGAGCGCGGCGTACACGGTCTCGGGGGCCGCGTCGGCAGTGGTCAGCCGGATGGTGTCGTCATCCAGGGTCGCGCGAAAACGGCCAGGAGGCGCGCCGATGGCTAGCGCAAGGGTCAGCCGCCGCCCGGCGAACGCGAGCGCGCTGCCGGAGACGAGGGGAACCGGCGCATGAACCGACTCACTGGCGATGCGGTCCAGGGTGCGGAGGATCCACTCGGTTTTCTCATGGATAACCTGTTCGGCGCGGGCGGGGCTGGTCCCGCGTGGGAGCACGACCTCAAGGCCGGTGGCGGGGCGAATGACCAGCCGGATGGCGCGGGCGCGCGGGCTTACCCGGACCTGATAGGCGATCCGCCGGCCCATAAGCGTGACCTCACGCGCCGGGGTGGCGACGGCGGGGGTGGGCGCCTTGGGCCGCGCGACGGCGAAGGTGTCGCGGGCGGGAGATGCGTCTGGCCGGGGGGCGCGTCCTGTCACGATGAGGCCATCCTTTCCATCTACGCGAAATGTTGCAACGCCGGGAGCAAGGATACCCTGAGTGAGGGGCCACTCGCCTGTTTCGGCCAATTGGTCCCGGTTTTGCCGCGGAGAGGCCGGGAGTTTTGGGGGATAGCCGCGAATTGGCCAGCAAACCGCGAAAAAGGGGTTGACTCAACCTGAAGGGTGTGATATTATCCTCTTTGCGCCTATCGCGAGAGCGTTGGCGCAGGCGTGTTTCACGCGCCGAAACGAACCTGAACAACTGAAGAGTGAGAAGCAGCACAGCGCAAGTAACGGGAGCGGGCAAAGGCGCGTGAGCGAGGAGTGGCGGCATAGCTGTCACGAGGCGTTCACGAACGGAAGCCTGGATCCCCGAGCAAAAACTTTGAGTCGCGCTGGATCACATCCAGCGCAAGAGACTCGATCAACTTGACTGAGTTACCTAATGGAGAGTGGCGGTCGGCCGGCTTTGGTTGGCGATTGCGCTCTTCGGGGCATACGAATGTCTTGGATGGCGAGTTTGATCCTGGCTCAGGACAAACGCTGGCGGCGTGCGTAACACATGCAAGTCGGACGAGGTAGTGGTCTTCGGGCTGCTATCGAGTGGCGGACGGGTGAGTAACACGTGGATGACCTACCCAGAGATGGGGGATACCGCGCAGAAATGCGCGCTAAGACCGCATGAGCTGGCTGGCGGCGACGCTAGTCAGGAAAGCTTTCCGGGAGACCGGGGAGCGTCTTTGGAGGGGTCCGCGGCCGATTAGCTAGTTGGTGGGGTAAGAGCCTACCAAGGCGTCGATCGGTAGCTGGTCTGAGAGGATGATCAGCCACACTGGGATTGAGAACGGCCCAGACTCCTACGGGGGGCAGCAGTGAGGAATCTTCGGCAATGGGCGCAAGCCTGACCGAGCAACGCCGCGTGGAGGATGACGGCCTTCGGGTTGTAAACTCCTTTTCTTTGGAACGAGAACGGACGGTACCAGAGGAAGAAGTCTCGGCTAACTACGTGCCAGCAGCCGCGGTAATACGTAGGAGACGAGCGTTGTCCGGAGTTACTGGGCGTAAAGGGTGCGCAGGCGGCCCGCCGCGTGTGGGGTGAAATCTCCCGGCTCAACTGGGAGGGGGCCCGTGCAAACGGGCGGGCTTGAGGGTCGCAGAGGGGCGTGGAATTCCGGGTGGAGCGGTGAAATGCGTAGAGATCCGGAGGAACACCGACGGCGAAGGCAGCGCCCTGGACGACACCTGACGCTCAGGCACGAAAGCTGGGGGAGCGAACAGGATTAGATACCCTGGTAGTCCCAGCGGTAAACGATGTCCACCAGGCGCCGGGGGTATCGACCCCTCCGGTGCCGCAGCTAACGTGATGAGTGGACCGCCTGGGGAGTACGGCCGCAAGGTTAAAACTCAAAGGAATTGACGGGGGCCCGCACAAGCAGCGGAGCGTGTGGTTTAATTCGATGCGACGCGAAGAACCTTACCTGGGTTTGACATGGACTTGCACCAGCCGGAGACGGTTGTCCCTTCGGGGCGGGTCCACAGGTGCTGCATGGCTGTCGTCAGCTCGTGCCGTGAGGTGTTGGGTTAAGTCCCCTAACGAGCGCAA
>DATEGV010000188.1:0-9097 GCA_035279925.1 Ktedonobacterales bacterium
TGGGTGGCGGGATCGAGGACCAGGCGGCCGCGCGGCGCGCCGTGGAGGTTCGGCTCGGTCGCCGTGGCCACACAGGACTCCTCGCGCGGGTGGCAGAAGATGCCGGAGCCGTCGCACTCGAAGAGCACGAACGTGTAGTAGCTGCCATCCGTTGGCCGGTACGCGAGCCGATAGATGTGGCCGTGCGCGCTGATTGCTCCGCCGGCGGGCGTCGAGGCGAACCTGCCGCGCTGCGTGACGATGGCGGCGATGGCGGCGAGGAACATGGCGAAGGTGGCGAGTGAGAGCGTGGTCGCGACCAACGGGCGCTTGAGACTACCAGAGAAGAGATCAGCGGACCGCCAGCCGGCCAGCAGCAGCAGGAACGTTACGATGAGGATGCCGGCCAGGATGCGGAAGTCGAAGAAGGTATAATCGTAGAGCAGGATGAGCCAGTAGACGACGGCGCTGCCGTGGTCATAGAAGAAGTGCGCGACGAGAAACGCCAGCAGCGTGAGCATGACGAGCGTCGCGGGGATGAGCAACCAGTCCCGGCGCGGATGGAAGCCAGACATCGCGACGCCCCCCTGCTCAGCACGACGGTTAGCACTCGCTATCGCCGCGTTAGGCTACACGCGCCTGGCCAGCTTGTCAAGGGAGCGGCATCTCAACCTTGCGGTGGAATCTTCACGGCTGCAAGAAGCTGGCGCGGCCGCGTATGGCCCGCTCGATGAGGTCGGCGAGTTTGTTCAGCCCGGCCGCCGACTCCGCGCTCCACGTCTCCGCCGTCACCGCCTGCGCCTGGTCACGCGCTTCCCGGCAGGGCGAGACGAGATTGAAGTCATAGGTCAGCAGCTCCGTGAGCAGCGCCTCCTCTTTGCGATACCGCTCCCAGACGCGATCGTGCGGCGGGACAGGCATGCCCCGGATGCGCGTCTCGAGATCGGCGAAGCGGTCCTGCGCGCGGGTGATCTCGGCGAGCTGATCCAGGCGCTCGCGCGGCGGCTCCGGATTATCGCGGGTGGGCGGCGGCACAAAGCGGCGGCGATACGCCGCGCGCACATCGCGCAGAGCGTTGGCGGCGTCACTCAGCGCGGAGGCGGCCTGCTCGCGCACCAACAGGTCGTCGGCGCGCGAGCGATTCTTGTCGTTATACAGGTTGTAGCCGTACGCGCCCAGCAGTTGGATCATCCGCTGGCGTACCGGTCCCGGGCCGCTCACCGTTCGTGTCCGCCGTCGGCGTTGGCCGCGTTGGGCAGGACGGGCTGCGCTGGAGTCGCCAGCGGGACCGAGACGCTGGGCATGCCGCCAGCGATCTGGAATGGCTGACCGACGGCCATGTTGGGCGCGGAGACGACACCGTGCTCGGCCATAATCATGGCGGTATAGTAGCGTACGGCGTCAAGCTCGCTGAGCCCGAACGCCTTGAGCGAGATCAGCTCGCGCATGCGCCGGTCGCCGGGAAAGACGAGCACTTTGACGAGGTCGAGGGTGATGCCGTAGACGGCCAGGAACTCTTGCAGGTGTTCGTGGACGATCTGCGTCAGGTCGTGGATCTTCTCGTTGACCTGCTCCAGCGGCGTCACCTGGACGAGCTGGTTGACGGCCTGCTCGACGACCGGGCCGGCGTAGGTGTTGATCTGGTCAGTGGTCAGCGCGTGTCCGGAGTAGGGCATGTGCTGAACGAGCTTGTTGGCGTCCTCTTTGGAGTTGACATGGATGTAGTAGTCCACGTCATAGGTCATCAGCGCGAGCTCGCGGGAGAGCGCGTTGCCGGCGGCCTTGAGCACGAGCTTGGCGCGATTGACGTAGAGGGCCTCGTACTGCCAGGGACTCTGTCCACCGTAGAACGCTTGTTGGATGGAGCCGATCAGTGGCTTCTGTGGGGTGGAGACGGGGTACTGCCCGGTCTCATAGACATCCAGGATCGCGCCACGCGACTTGAGCACGCAGAAGTGGTTGCTTTCGACGGTCAGCAACGACCCATTCATGATGTCGTTGTTCGGGAAGTGCCAGAGCAACACGTTGGGACCCATCATCTCCTCGCCGTTGGGCGTGAGGGTGGAGATGACGCTACGCATTCCAGTCATTGACGATCCCATCCTTTCCCTCGTACTTTCGCTCGCGCGCACATGTTACGTCTACGCCAACGACAGTCTACACATGTCTTACGGGCGATGGGAAGGGGGAGTTGTGGCGAAAACGCTGTGGCGGAAACGCCCGCGCGACTACTCGGTGGTTCCCGCCCAGAGGCTCCGCATCTCCGCGCTCGTCGCCAGCAGCGCGTCGAGCGTCCCTTCGGCCTCGACCTGCCCGTCCTTCAGCACGAGAATGTGATCCGCGCGCTGAAGGGCCGCGCGCCGATGCGAGACGACGAGACAGGTCGCCGCGCGCCGCGCGAACAGGCGCCCCCACATCTGGCGCTCTGTGTCTACATCGAGCGCGCTGGAGAGATCGTCGAAGATGAGCAGCTCCGGCTCGCGCACGAACATACGGGCGGCGGCGACACGCTGCATCTGTCCACCGGAGAGGCGGACGCCGCGCGGCCCGACGATGGTTGCCAACCCGCCGTCCATCTCGGCCAGATCGTGCTCGAGCAACGCCGCGTGGAGCGCGCCCGAGAGATCGGCGCGCGTGTCATCCAGGCCGAGCAGCACATTTGCGCCGAGGGTGTCGCTGAAGAGACGCGGCGTCTGTGGTGTGTACGCGATGCGCGGCGGCGCGAAGAAGTCCGCGGGGTCACGCACGCGCTCGCCGTTCCAGAAGATCGCGCCGGCCTGTGGCGCGACGAAGCCGAGCAGCGCACGCAGGAGCGTCGTCTTGCCGGAGCCGATCCGCCCCGTCACCACGACGAACTGCCCGCGCTCGATGTGGAGCGAGACATCTTCGACGCCACGTCCAGAGTGTGGATGCAGATAGGTCAGGTGCGCGATGTCCAGCGCGCGCAGCGTGTCGTCCGCCGTCCGCGCTGGGTTCACAATCGCCGGGAGCTCGCCGCGCAGATGCAACTCGTCCGTGCGCACCAGCGCGTCCGCCTCGGCGCCCTGCATCACCAGCGCCATGCGCTCGAACGAGACGCCGACCTGGCCATGTCGCGCCAGCGCCTGCCCCAGCCAGCCCATGCGCCCCGCCAGATCCGAGAGGTAGACGACGAAGATGGCGAAGTCGCTCAACGTGAAGGAGGTGCGCGAGCCTTGCAGCGCCAGCAGCAGCAGGACGATGCCGGCTCCGATCGCGCCCATGTTGCTGTTGAGCGTTTGGATCAGCGCCGCGACCGAGGTGTCGCGCACGGCGGCCTTGCGGCGCGTGGCGTTGAGCTGGCGAAAACGCGCGATGACGCTCTCCTCCGCCGAGGCGACCTTCACGGCCTGCGCCGCGCCGAATGTCTCGCCGATGAAGTCGGTGATGCGCCCCGTCGCCTCGCGGTTGGTCTGGCGCAGACGCTTGAACGCGCGGCCCAGCAGGGTCGTCGCCAGCAGCAGCGCCAGGAACGGCACGTAGACGACACCCGCGATCAGCGCGTTGATGTGCAGCATGATGAGCAGCGCGATGATGATGTAGAGCGACATGCCGCCGATATCCACCCAATTCTCGAAGAGGTGGCTCACCTCCTCCACGTCGTCGCGGAAGCGGCTCATCGCCTCGCTGGGCGAATCGGGCAGGCGATGCGTTCCCGGCCCGCGCATCACCCAATTGAAGAGATTACGCCGCAGCAGCGACTGTACGGTGAAGTAGTAGGTGAACCAGATGAGCATGCCACCCACGAAGAGGCCGAAGCGCGCGAGAGCCGCCGCCGCCACGGCCACGACGACCACCCAGACGTTGGCGCCCAGCGACGCATGCCCGGTGAGCGCGGCGAAGAACCAGCCCGTCACGAGACCCGTGACCAGTGGAAAGGTATGCACCAGCGTCCAGACCACCAGGTTGAGCGCGAATAGCTTGCCGTCGCAGCGCAGCAGCCGCCAGAGATACTGCCAGGTGGTCAGCGAGCGCGGCTTCTCTGGGCTGCTTCCCGCCTCGGAAGGCGCGGATTGATCCAGCGCGATGGCTTCCAATTCAGATGTGGTCATGCCAGCGCCTCCTCCAGCCCCACACGCAGCAGCCGGGCGTATTGCGAGTCCGGCGCGCGTTCGAGCACCTCGCGCGGTCCGTATTCGAGAATGCGCCCGTCGCCGAGCGTGAGAATGCGATCCGCCCGCCGCACGGTAGCGAGCCGGTGCGCGATGATGATGGCCGTGCGCCCGCGCAGCAGCGCCTGTACGCCATGCTCGATGAGCCGTTCGGTGGCGAGGTCGAGGCGCGACGAAGGCTCGTCGAGAATCACCAGGCCGGGGTTGCGCAGAAAGACGCGAATGAAGGCGACCAACTGCGCCTCGCCGGCGGAGAGTCCGCCGCCACCGGCTTCCAGGCGGGTATTCAGCCCCTCCGGCAGCCGCGCCAGCCAGGCTTGCAGATCCATCTCCTCGATCACGCTCAAGATGCGGCTGTCCGCGACCCGCGGATCGAAGAACGTCAGGTTCTCGCGCACGGTCGCCTGAAAGAGTTGAACGTCCTGCGTCACGACGCCCACGCGCCGGCGCAGCTCCGAGAGCGGCAGATCGCGCACGTCTTGGCCGTCGAGCCGAACGGCTCCCTCTGTCGAGTCATACAGGCGGCAGAGCAGGCGGCTGATCGTCGTCTTGCCGCTGCCCGTGCGCCCCAGCAGGCCCATCACCTGACCGGCGGGAAGCGTAAAGTCCACATCATGCAGCACCGGCTCCTCACCCGCGCGATAGGCGAAGGTGACATGGTCGAACCGCACGGGCAGCGGGCTGGCGCGTCCGGACACGGCAGCCGTCCGCAACGCCGGTTCCGCGCGCTCTGGCCGGGTGGTGTCCGCCATCGCTCCATCGGTGATGCTCGCTCGCAGCGCAAAGAGCCTGCGCACGCGGACAACGCTCGAGAGCGCCTTCTGGTACTCCTGCATCTGCTGGGTAATCTGCTCGATGGGCGCTTCGAGTAGGACGGTGTACTGGAAGAAGAGATAGACCGTGCCGAGCGTGATGCTGTGCGCCACCACGTACAGGTACGCGCTGAGGCCCAGCGTCAGCGACATGCCCAGCCCGAAGAGCAGCGTGGAGACGGTCCAGATGGAGGAGCGGCGGGTCCAGGCGTGGACGCTGCGGGTGAACCATGAGCGCATCGCGTGGTAGAAGCGATCCATCATGTAGGCGCCGCCGCCATTGGCGCGAATGTCCTCCACACCGGCGATCCGCTCCTCCAAGAATCCGAGGAACGTCGCGCTCACCTCGCGCTCCTCGATGCCCGCCGGCACCGCGATGGTGCGCATCTTCGCGATGATGGCGAAGGCGACGATGACGAAGAGCGTCAGCGCGAGGCCGACCCGCCAGTCCGCCAGCCAGACGAGCGTGAGCGTGCCGAGCAGCAGTAGCGCGCTGCCGACGACCTTGAGCAGCACCACGGAGAAGAAGTTGGAGAGGTTGGTGAGATCGCCATCAATGCGCTCGATGAACTCGCCCGGCGTATGCGTGTTGTGGTAGCTCATGTCTAGCCGCAACAGGTGCAGCGCAAGATCCTCGCGGATGCGGTTGGTCGCCGCCCAGCCGACATCCTGGCCGAGGAACGTCGCCGCCGCGGCCATCAATTCATTCACGATCGCCGCGCCCAGCGCCGCCAGCGCGATGAGCAGGAGCCGCGGCTGTGGGCCGTGCGCCGTCCCTGTGTCAATGAACGCACGGATGAGCTGCGGGCCGGCCAGTTGGAAGCCGATGCCGCCGAGGAGCAGCGCCGCCAGCAGCGAGAAGCGCCCACGGAAGGGCCGCAGATAGACGCCCATGAAGCGCGCCCACGATTCCTCCACGGGCTCGCCACCAGCGCCGGCGTCGCGATGGCGCGCGCGCCAGGATCGGGCGAGAGTCGCGATGGTGGAACGGAAAGACATGACAACGCCTCGAATCTGTCTGCGAGCAAAGCTTGAATCAGAGGAATAGGAAAAGGACGCCAGAGCCATCGGCGCCATGCCGGTCACCGTTTGCGGGCGCGGGAAACCAGTGAGGGGGTGTCGCTTCGTCGCAGAGAGGCGTGGGGGAAGAAACACCACGGGCTGGCGGCTCGCACGCTCGCTGTCCGAGCGTCACGCCGAGACGCATCCGTGGCGCGCGGTGGGCCGAAGCGTCCAGCGGGAAGCCACGCCGTTCTCAGGCGCGAGTCGCCGCCAGCTTCGCGCACATCCGCCAGAGGGGATGCGTCGTCTAGCGCGTAGGCTGGGCCGGCATGTTGCCGGTAATTGTCCTATTCCTACACATGAGAGAACTCCTGGAAATGATGCGCAACTTGAAGATCGGTGGGTCGCCCCTTGGGGCAGCGCGCATGTGCCAGCGTACCACCTGTGCGTGTGGCGCCGCAAGCTTGTGGACTATATCGGTCAGATTTCTGACGGCGGCGCATAAGCGATCACTGCGCGCAACGATTCCTCAGTAAGCGAGGGATAGTTTTCGAGAATTTGCTGCTCTGTCCATCCATTGGCGAGCAGGCTAAGTATGAAGTCCACTGCCAGGCGCGTGCCTTTGACGACGGGCTTGCCAACAAGGATGTTGGGATCCGCATGTATGTATGGTCGCCAGTCCATAGAGCCTCCCGTACGCACAACTCGCAAGGTAATTAACATTGTTGGTTAGGTATGCTACATGCCAGAGACCTCGGATCGTAGGAGGCTAGTTGTCCCTACCAAGTACCACGAAGCGTGATACAATGCGCCGAACTGTCTTGCGCACTCGCTGGTGGTATGCTGATGTTAAATCGCAATGAATGAGAGGAGATCATAATGGACCAGTCCACCATTGATGCGGATACAAACCACGACGTGGAAGAGCAGTCACATGATCGTACCGCCATCAACCAACGTGTCATTGATCTCCTGAACGCCTGGGATCGCGAGGATCCAGAGGAGCAGCGTGAGACCTTGACGCTCCTCATGCGGGCACTTGACGAAGACCGCACCTCAGCTCGCAAACTGTTCTCGTAGCTCCTTGGCTATCTCTCCCGCGCCTTGCGCTGCAGCTCATACAGCCGGCTGATCGCCTCCAGCGGCGTCAGCTCGTCTACCGCCAGCGCCTTCAGCTCGTCCACCAGCGGGTCCGGCTCGGCGGCGAAGAGCGTCAGTTGCAGGGCGGGCGGCATCACCATATCGCGCATCGCCTTGCGCCGGGACTTCGCGTCGCCCTTGCGTTCGAGGTCTTCCAGCACCTCCTCCGCGCGGCGCACCACCTGGCGCGGGATGCCGGCAAGCTGCGCCACGTGGATGCCGTAGCTCTTGTCGGCGCCACCAGGCACGATCTTGCGCAGGAAGACGACGCGGCCCTCGTCCTCGGTCACGGCGACGTTGCAGGCGCGCACGCGGGGCAGCAGCCGCGCCAATTCGACAAGCTCGTGGTAGTGCGTGGCGAAGAGCGTCTTCGCGCCGCAACGCTTGTTGTTGTGCAGATACTCGACGATGGCGCGGGCGATGGCCAGCCCGTCATAGGTGCTGGTGCCGCGGCCGATCTCGTCCAGGATCACCAGACTGCGCGGCGTCGCGTGGTGCAGGATATTCGCCGTCTCCACCATCTCCACCATGAAGGTGCTCTGCCCCGTCGCCAGGTCATCCTGCGCGCCGATGCGGGTGAAGATGCGGTCAACCAACCCGATGCGCGCCGCCTCCGCCGGGACGAACGCGCCAATCTGCGCCATCAGCGTGATGAGCGCGACCTGGCGCAGATAGGTGGATTTGCCCGCCATATTTGGCCCGGTCAGCAGAATCACCTGCGCCTCGTCGGTGGCAAGGTCGGTGTCGTTGGGAACGAAGGGCGTTTCGCGCTGGCTCGCCTCCACGACGGGATGCCGCCCGGCGACGATGTGTATCGTGTCGCCCTCATCCAGCGTGGGCCGGCAATAGTTCTGGCGCGCGGCCACCTCCGCCAGCGCAAGCGTCACGTCCAGTTCGGCTAGCGCCCGCGCCGTGCGCAGCACTGGCTCGGCCCAGTCCGTGGCAATCTGGCTGCGTAGGGCGGCGAAGAGCTCCTGTTCGAGCTTGGCGATCTTCTCCTGCGCGTTCAGGATCAGCGCCTCGTACTCCTTCAGGTCGGGCGTGATGTAACGCTCGCCCGTCGTCAGCGTCTGCTTGCGGATGTAGTCGTCCGGGACGCGGCCAAGCTGCGAATTCGTGACTTCGAGGTAGTAGCCGAAGACCTTGTTGTAGCCGACCTTCAGATTGGTGATGCCGGTCCGCTCGCGCTCCGTCCGTTCCAGATCCGCCACCCACTGCCGCGCGCCACGTGACTTCGTGAGAATCTCGTCGAGCTCGGCGCTGTAGCCGGGGCGGATCACCCCGCCGTCGGTCAATGTGAGCGGCGGCTCGTCCACGATGGCGCGCTCGATCAATCCGGCAAGCTCCGGCAGAGCGGCGATGCGCGTGAAGATGGCGGCCAGCCCAGTGAGCGCGCCCGTCTGTCGCTCGACGATGCGCTCGACCGCGCGCAGACCCGACGCCAGCGCCACCAGATCGCGCGGCGCGGCGATCCGGCTGAGGATGCGGCTAGAGAGCCGTTCGAGGTCGCCGACCTTGGCCAGCGCGGGGGCCAGCCGGGCGCGCAGCAGCGAATCGTCCAGCGCGGCGGCGACGGCGTCCTGACGAGCGCGCACCCGCGCCAGATCGAGCAGCGGCTCCGCCAGCCAGCGGCGCAGCAGGCGTCCGCCCATCGGCGTGCGGGTGGCGTCCAGCACCCAGAGCAGCGAGCCTTTGACGTTGCCGCCGCGCCCGCTCTCGAAGAGCTCGAGGTTGCGGCGGGTGTGCGCGTCCAGCGTCATGAAGCCGCTCGCGCTGTAGGTCTCCAACGCGGTGAACTGCGCCAGCGCGCCCTTCTGCGTCTCGCGCAGATAGGCGATCACGGCTCCGGCGGCGCGCACAGCCAGCGGCAATCCCTCGCAGCCGTACGCTTCGAGCGTGGCCACCTGAAACTGGTCGAGCAGCCGCGCCCGCGCCACATCCTCGCGGAATGCGCGCGGATCGTAGTGGGTGATGAGAGTTGCCTCATCCCCCCCGTTGAGACGTGGGATGTCTTCATCCCCCGACCCCTTCCCC
>DATEGV010000189.1:0-10782 GCA_035279925.1 Ktedonobacterales bacterium
GCCGCATCCCGGCATTGGCCGCGCCCGGCGCATGCAGGTGGCGCGACCGGCCGAGCAGCATCAGGTGATGATTGAGGCGGTGGAGAACCACATGCCCGAGGTCATCGTGATTGATGAGATCGGCACCGAGCTGGAGGCGCAAGCGGCGCGCACGATCGCGGAGCGGGGGGTGCAGTTGGTGGGGACGGCGCATGGGCGCACGCTGGACAACCTGCTGGTCAACCCGACGCTCTCCGATCTGGTGGGCGGGGTGCAGGCGGTGACACTGGGCGATGAGGAGGCGCGCCGACGCGGCACGCAGAAGACGGTGCTCGAACGCAAAGCCCCCCCCACCTTCGATGTCCTCGTCGAACAGGAGGAGCGTTTCCTCGTCGGTGTCCATCATAATGTCGCCCTGGCGGTGGACGAGCTGCTGCGCGGTGAGGCGCCACGCCGCGAGATGCGTGAGCGCCAAGCCGACGGCTCGATCCGCCGCTGGGTGGAGCACGCGCCCAGAGAGGCCCACGGTGAGGGTGTCGGCCTGCCGACCCGCGAGGCGCCGCCCCGCCGTGATACTGTAGACCCTCCGCGCGCCGCCCGCTCCAATCCGCTCGCGGGACAGCGACCCGCCGACGCCTGGTGGGAGAGCCGCCCCGAGCGTGAGCGGCCCCGCCGTGGCTCCGACCGCGCGGATCGGGCGAACCGTGTGGATCGCGCCGGCCGCGCGCCTGGCCAGTGGCTCGACTCTGAGCTTGCGCTGGGCGCCGACCTCATCGAACGGGACGAGCCGATCACAGAGCAGCCGGTCGCGACTCCTCCGGCCGTCTTCCGTAAGCGCCGCATCTTCCCCTTCGGAGTCAGTCGCAATCGGCTGGAGCAAGCCATTCGCGATATGGGACTGCCCGCCGTTGTCAGCCGGACTGAGAATGACGCCGACGCGATGCTCGTCCTCAAGAACATGTATCGCCGCCAGCCCGATCGCATAGACGCCGCACAGGCCGCCGGTCTGCCCGTCTACGTCTTGCGCGGAGCCAGCATCGAGGGGTTACATGAGGCGCTCACCGAGGTCTTCCACGATGACCTCGAGCGCGCCCGCCGCATGGTGACACCGGAGACCACGCTCTCCGCCGAGTGACCGCGCTCCTCACTCGAGCAGTTGGCCCACCCCGCCGCAGACGTGTTCCGTGATGGTCCAGCCGTCCTGAAGCTGGTTCTGCTCCTGGGTGTAGACCGCGATGATGTAGGTCTCCGAGCCGAGTGTCACGATGCCGGACGAATTCATCGCCCAGAGGTTATCCGGCCCCGGCACCCAGCCATCTTTCAGGGCCACGGTCGCGCCCGCCGGCGCCGTGTCACCCACGCCGGTCTGCTGATCGGATTCGACGTTCTCCATCAGGTTTAGCGCCAGCCCGCGATCCTGCGCCGTCAGCACCTTACCCGTCCGCAGCAGCGTCAGGAGCTGCACCATCGCCATTGGCGTCGTTGTGCTGTAGCCCCAGCCATCCGGGTTCGGCGCGATGCCGCCGACGCCCACCGAGCTCAGGAAGTTCGACATCGCGGGCGCCCCGCCGATCTCGTCGAAGAGCGCCTGCGCCGAATCGTTGTCCGAGTTCTCGATCATCGTCGTCAGCAAGTACATCTCGTTGTCGTCCGGCTCGCGGTTCTGCGCCTCCGTCATCGCGAGGAACGTGAGCATGATCGGCACCTTGGCCGAGCTCGCCATGATGAACTGACCGCTCGCGTTGTAGGTGTAGTACTGCCCGCGCGTCAGGTCGTAGACCACTGCTGAGGCGTTCTGCCCCTGGCTGGTCAGATAGCTGGCGAGATCTGGCGAGAGCGCATCGAACGACGCCCACCACGGGCTGCCGGCCGCCGGCTTCGAGAATGTCACCGCAATCGCCGGCGCCCAACCGGCGCCCTGGCTGTGGCTCGTCTGCCAGCGCACGTGATACCAGAGGCCGCTGCTCGTCCAGAGCGTATCGCCGGTCGCGGTGAAGGGGAAGTTCAGGCTCACATGCGCCAGCGCCGCTCCCGTATCCGGCGTCGTCAGCGGCGCCACGTCCGCCAGCCCCCAGATCGGTGTGCCGCCCCGCACGGTCACGCTTGGCGGACCGAACGTGCGCAGATAGGCGAGGCCCGTACCCAGCCGCGTCACCACGGGATCGCCGTCCGCGTCCGTGACACCGCGATCTTCGACGACGATCCCCCGCCAGAAGACCTGGACGAGCAGGTGGTGAATGGACCCCTGCACGGTCGCTGTAACGGGCAGCGCTTCAGAGAGAGGATCGCCGAAGTCAATCTGCCACCCGTCCGGCGCGGCCTCCGCGCTCGTCAGATAGCTCCATATTCCCATCGGTACCAGATGCCCCAGGGACCCTGACGCGGAAGTGCTTTCTGGGATGAACACGCTGGACGGCGTACCCTGCGGATCACTCGTGGAGACGCTTTCGGGATCGGAGATCAGCGCGTCGGGCCGCGACGCCGCGCGTAGGTCCGCGTAGGTGAGTGTGCTGGTGTCGCCACCCACCGGCACGACACTCCCGCTCGCCAGTAGCGCCCGTGTCAGCGGCAGCCGTATGACGCCCGTGGCCGTGTCGCGCACTCCGTCGGCGTAGAGATTCGTCGTGTTCGTCGATGCGCTAGGTGTGGTTCCCGCTTTCGGCAGCAGCAGCGCCCCGGCGGAGAAAAACTGAAGCCAGCCGTCACTCGTAGGGAAGGCGGAGGTGATTGCGGCGCCGAGTTGTTGCGCCCCGCCGGCCGCCGCGTAATACGCCTGGAACACCGGATCAACGGCGCCCTGATTCGGGGCGGGCGCGGCAAACGCGAACGAGGCCGCGTGTGTCTGCGTGCCCGCGAGCCATCCGCTGGACGCGCGGTATGGTGTGCCGAGGGACTGCGCTGCGGCGTGTGAATGCGTATGCGCGCCCACCCAGGCGTTCACTGTCAACAACGGGACCGCCCAGAGCGAAGTCAATACGAACGCAACGAAGAAGCGCCGCACCCACGTCGTCTGCCACCATCGCGCCCCACGGATCGCGAGCTCTTTCTTCGTTGACAGCACGATCGCTCTACTCCCTTCCTCCACCACGCCACGGCGGAAGGAGATCGTTTGCACCGATTTCCCGCGCCCACACCGGGACAGGTCATCCGTTGACCGTCCGCAAGTGATATGCCAGCTTGTCCCACGTAGCATACCCGATACCAACCACCTGCCGCCTGAGAAACGGCTTAATCTTTGCGGTAGCAAGTGTCGGCCGATGGGCGCCTGTGTAGCGACACCGTGATACACTGGTACGCGAGACGATGCGGGAACACGCCGCGCACAGGGCGGAAAGGAACAGCGCATGCGATTGGACATCCTGGCGGCGGCGGGCGGCATCGCGCTTGTAGACATCGTCCTCAGCGGTGACAACGCCCTGGTCATCGGCGCGGCGGCCAGCAAGCTCCCGCGCGCTCAACGGTACCTCGCCGTCTTCTGGGGCGGTCTGGGCGCCGTTGTGCTGCGCATCGCACTCGCCATCGCGGCGACGGAGATGCTGCGCGTACCGCTGCTCCAGGCGGCCGGCGGCGTCATCCTGCTCGCTATCGCCATCCGCCTGCTGCTGCCCGAATCAGACAACGGCATAGCCCAGGCGCGACCGAATCGCTTCTTTTCGGCAATGCTCACGATCATCATCGCCGACGCCACCATGAGCCTGGATAACGTGCTCGCCGTCGGCGCCCTCGCCAACGGGAACATCCCCATCCTCGTCGGCGGCCTGGCGGTGAGCATCACTCTGCTCTTCGTCGCCAGCGCCATCGTCGCGCGTCTGATGGAGAAGCTGCCCTGGCTGCTGGAGCTGGCGTCGCTCGTGCTCGCGTGGACCGCCGCCAATCTCCTGTTGGCCGATCCACGGATCGGTCCGCAGCTTGGCCGTGGCCGCACTTCTCAAGTGGTGGCCCACGCCGGCTTCCTCGCGCTGATCGTGCTCGCCGACCTCGTCATTCGGATCGCGCGCCGACGGCGAGAGCGCAAGGCCGGCCGCGTCGAGCATATCGCCAGTGTGGAAGAGAGCCTCGCCGACAGCGCCCGCATGGTCGTCGCGAACCTCGACAGCGGGGACGATACCGACGATCAAGAGGGGCGCGATCCGCGCGACGAACGCATCACTACTCCCCGCGACTCGTAGGCTGCCCCTTCCGGTCCACACATGGGTCGCGGCCATGAAGGGCCGGCGCACGGGACGAGAAGCGGGCTGAAGCCCGTCGTCTCTGCTCACCATCACACCGGATTTCGCGTCAATCGCCGGCGTCGCCCGCCAATTCGTGGTCGAGTTCCAGCACCACCCGCCGGAGCCGCTGCCGTTCCGCCTGCAGCGCCTGCGCCAGCGAGCGAAGCACCCGCTCCCCCTCCTCCGTCAGATGGACCCGCACGATGCGACGATCCGCCTGATCGGCCTCCTGGGCCCGCCGCACGAGGCCATTCGCCTCCCCACGGTTGACCAGCCCGATGATCGCATTGTGGCGAATCTGCATCCGCTCCGCGAGTTCGCTGATGTTGGCCCACTCCCGACCGGGGAAGCCTTTGATCGCCAGCAACAACTGATACTGCTGCGGACTGAGTCCCGCCTTGCGCGCCTCAAGCTCCGTCTGCCAGACGAACCGGCGCAACGCATGCCGCAACGCCGCCAATCGCTCAAATTCCTGCTTCGTGAGGTCGAGCGGAGAGTCGGCGTCGGTTGTGGAGACGCTCTCCTGCTCAGGTGTCGGACTTGACGACATCACGGGCCTCCCTCTGCCGGTTGCGGCAATCACCTCGCTATCGCGCGAACAGCCAAGCGCACTTGGTCGCTCAGGGGCATGATATGTGGCAACCGCGCAAAGGTCAAGCACGAAGGTCTTACGCGACGCGCAGCACCTCGATCTCATCGGGGAAGCGCATGGCGCCCATCTCGCCGCTCCAGAACAACTTCTTCATCAGCTCGCCCGCCGCGAAGAGCAGGTGTTGCCGCGTCATATCGCGCGCGTCGTCGAAGGCCGACGACCCCTCATAGAGCAGCGCGCTCTCGAACCAGTCGCGCAGCGGCGATAACTCGCCCGCGCAGACGACATAGCAACGCATCTTCAGCGCGCCCTCGTCCTCCGGCAGGAAGATCCGTAGCTGCGGCAGCGCGTCCACCAGATCCAGCCGGTAGAAGACGCCGTAGTGCTCGCGCGACGTCTGAAACAGCGACATATCCGGCGCGGCGACTAAGCGCGCCTGTTCGCGCCCGGCGAGCGGTTGGCGTCGCGGGCAGGTGGCGCCCTCATGGGCGATCGGCTCCTCGCCGTCATCCAGCGCGCCCGCCGGCTCCTCATCGTCCTCTCGCGCGTGTGGCCGATCCTGGCTTTCCAACGTCACGCCTAGCCGCGCCAGCAGCTCCGCCAATTGTTCATCTATGCTCACGGCGTTCCCTCCGTCCCGCCCGCTACCCTGGATTTCCTGGGGAGTCTCTGCCTCACTATTCTCCGCGCGGCGGAGAAGTCCGGTAGTGACGCCATCTGTCCGGGTTCGGCTAAACGAGTGGACAGCCGCCCAAGTTGGGTCGTATGTGGGAGCGACGTGTCGTGTACGAGGAGCGCGCATCAGGGAATGTAGATGCGTGGGATCCCCGTGTAACGGTCCAGGTCCGCCACGATCTCCGCCAGTTGCTCTGCGCACGCATTCCGGTAGGTGTGGTCTTTGCGCAGCCGCTCGGCGTTTCCTACACTGAGCACCGGCAGCGACGCGGCGGTAAGCTCCTCCAAGAGCGTCTGCTCAAGCGAGTCGGGGCTGTCGTTATTGCGATTGTCTGTGAGCAGGAGCATGCCCAATTCCTGCGCCCGCCGCCATACCTCCCGGTCGCTACTGTCGGGGGCCAAACCCACCGCGCCGAAGGTTGTCAAGCGCAGGTTTAGCAGGTTCGCCCATCCTAATGCCTCCATTGTGCCGAGCAGGAGGCGTGCCTGACCCACAATGTTGTGGTCGGCAAGAATCGTCGTCATGCTCGCGTAGGCTCGGCCGTGTCCACATCCGCGGGACGATCGTGAAGTGACTCGCGCAAGGTCTGCCCACGTTGCTCTGCTAGTTTCACATAGAGGGCAGCCTTCTCGGGTGTTGGTGGCGTGCGAGGCGTGCGCGCCATGTGCTCCCGCAGGCGCTGCTCCCAATATTGCCTTCGCTCCTCGGCGGCCTGTACCACCTCGCGGTACTCGGTTTCTACCTCCTCGAGATGCGCCGCGATATATTCCAGCGCAACACGCAACTGCTCCTCCGACAGATTGAGCCACTCGCGGATTTCAACGTGGTCCCAGCCGGCGACCAGGTAGTCCATTAGCGCATAGAGCGTGACACGCGTGCCGGAGATGGTGAGACCCTTGTCCGAACGCCGAATGATCGCCGTGGTATCAGGAGTATTCGCCTGGGTGCTCATGGTGTGGCCTCTCTTCACGTTGGCTGATCAGTCAACAATAGTGTATCACGCAAGTTGGTACGTCCATGATAGAGGTAGGCGCACATATCTGGCTCCCCTTCTCCTCGAGAAGCGGAGTGAGTCGGAGGGTGAGGCAACCCGTACGTCGGAAGGACTACTGGGTTACCCTTGCGTCTCCCCGCTCGCCTGCGCCTGCGCCGGGGTCGGAGCCGCGACATTCGCCGCCGCCGCATCCTCCGCCGCGTACTGCTGCCGCTCCTGTTCGCGCTGTGTCTTCTCGACGTTCTGGATCCATCCAAAGAACACGACGCTCATCAGTACGATGTCAACCACGTTGCCCGGCACCGCGATGATCGCTCCACCCGCCGCCTGGTCGCCCAGCGCCGAAAACCCCAACACACGCGGGGCCACCGCATACGTGTGGTAGAACACGTGCTGCGCGAACAGCGTGAACGCCCCAAAGATATCCAGCGGTAAGCTCTCGACAACCAGATAGAGAATCTGTATCGGACTCGCCAGCCGCGTCTCGCGGTCCAACGGCGTCAGCAGCGGCCACCAGGTCAGCACGCCTGCTACCACAAACGACCAGTTCTCCAGTAGATGCAGCGGCGCCTGACGCAGCGCGGCTTCATACAGCGGTCCGGCGTGCCAGAACAATACCAGCGCGTTGAAGCCAACCGTCGCCACAATCGTGAACGGGAGGCCGCGCGTCGCGTTGCGCAGCCCGCGATTGGGCAGCAGCACCCACATCAGCCACTCCGGCACGCCCAGCAGCAGCAGCGGAGCGCCGGCCGTGATGATGATGAACAACTGCATCGCGTGCGCTGAAAAGAGGTAGTAGCGTCCAAGCGTATCCAGCGGTGAGATCAGCGTCAGCAGCAAGAGCAGCCAACCCGTGATGAAGAAGACGACGCGCCGGCGCGGGGTGACGTCCTCCGGAGCGCGCCTGCGCCGCAGGGGTCCCAGCGCGTAGCAGTACGCGCCAAGCACTACCGCCATCACCAGCAGCGTGAGCGGATCGAAGTTCCAGGAGGTCGTGGCAGGATACATGAAAGACGCCTCGTGTTGCCCGTAGGATCTGTGGGAACGGATACCCTGCCTAGCATAGCACCCGCGTCTTCCCTGGGCAAACGCCCGCGATCCGGTCCCATTGGGGATGACACTGGCCTGTATACTGTCAAAAGGTTGCGTCTCGTTAGACGCGCGTCATACAGCGCGAGGTACACGGTCCCGGATGTCACTCGAAACCGACGACACCGTCAACGCCGACGCCGCCCCAGGCGCGTTGACGCCCGTACCTAGCGCGACATCGTCCGACGCAGCGCCCGGCAAGAAACCCTCCATCTGGCGTGTCATGCGCAACCGCGACTACTCCCTGCTCTTCTGGGGGCAGCTCATCTCCGCCACCGGCACGCAGATCCAGGTCGTCGTCGTCGCCTGGCAGGTGTGGACGCTCACCCACTCCGCCATCGCCCTCGGCAGCATCGGCCTCGTCCAGGCCGTTCCGCGATTGGTGTTCTCGCTCGTCGGAGGCGTCTTCGCGGATGTCTTCGACCGGCGCCGGCTGCTCCTCATCGTCAATACCGTCCTGGCGGCGCTCTCCGCCGTGCTGGCCCTCACGACGCACCTGCGCGTCATCAATATCGCCATCATCTACGCGATCGTGCTCGTCGCCGCCACCGCCTCCTCCTTCGAGTTCCCGACGCGCCAGGCCATCATCCCTACGCTCGTGACGCGCGACCAGCTGGCCGACGCCCTCTCGCTGGGCATCGTCTCTACCCAGCTTGTCTCCATCATCGGCACGGCGGCCGGCGGCTTCGTCATCGCCTGGCTGGGCATCGCCAACAGCTACTGGCTCGACGTCATCTCGTACCTCTTCGTCCTCGGCGCGCTCGTCATCATGTTCGTACCGCGTGTGCCCATCGAAACGCGCGCCCGCGCCGGCATGGGCGCCTTGTTGGACGGTATGCGCTTCCTGCGCGAGCATCCCGTCATTCTGGGCGTCCTCTCGATGGACTTCTGCGCCACCTTCTTCGGATCCCCCCGCTCGCTGCTGCCGATCTACGCCACATCAATACTGCACGTCGGCGCGCGCGGCCTCGGCTTCCTGTACGCCGGCACCTCCATTGGCGCCGTCACGCTCGCTCCGCTTACCGGCCGCATCAGTCGCGTCAAGCGGCAGGGCCTCGGCGTCGCGCTGGCGATCATGGGCTGGGGCGTGTGTATCGTGTTCTTTGGCTTCAGTAGCGGACCACTCTGGCTCGCCGTGCTCTTCCTGGCGGGAGCGGGAGCCGCCGATATGGTCAGCATGCTCCTGCGCCACCTCGTCATCGAGCTCACTACGCCCGACGAGCTACGCGGCCGCATGAGCGCCGTCAATGGCATGTTTGTAATCGGCGGCCCGATGCTTGGTCAGTTCGAGTCCGGCGTCGTCGCGGCGGCCACCAGCGCCCAGTTCTCCGTCGTCAGCGGCGGCGTTGTCTGTATCCTGGCCACGCTCGGCGTCGTCGCGCTCGTTCCTAGTCTGCTCAAGGTCCGCGTGAAATGAGCGTGGTCCCACGTGGCGCCCCCAGCAGTGTCCTGCCTGACGCGAGCCGGGTCAGCCAGAGGCGACAGGCCACCGCCATGATGCCCTCGAACACCGCGATCACGACGCCGAGCGCCAACACCATCACCAGCAGCACCAAGAACAACGTGGCGAACGCGCTCGACGTGTGGGCCTGGAAACAGCGCGCTGGATGTGGCCCCGCGCAGGGATCTGGCTCCGCCGGCTGGAGGATCCCCAGGATGATGACATGCGCGAGCACGCCAAGCGCCGCGACCACCGCGCAGCCCATGCCCAGGCGCATCGTCTCGCTAATACGCGGGCCGACACATCCGAAGGCGAAGGCGGCGGTTCCCGGGATCAGCCACGCCGCGACCAGAAACCACAACCCCGCCGATTGGTCGCCTATCGCGAAGAAGAGGAACAGCAGAACGAAGGCAGTAGCTAGCGACGCCAGTAGCAGCAGCGTCGCCAGCGCCTTGCGCCGGACCGCGCGGTCCAGCCAGAGCGCGAGAAACAGCGGCGCGACGACGAGCGCCAGCGCGAAGCCGGTGTCGCCCCAGGTGAGGGCGTTGGAGAAGTGGTACGGGCCGAGCGCCGCGCCCAACGCCAGCGCCGCGCCCAGCCGCCACGCGCCAGACCGCTTTGACATACGCGCCCCCTTCGTCGCCCTTGTAGGAATTACGTCTGGGAGCGCCAACTGCTCACCTAGCGACTGGATGGGCAGAGAGGGTACGGTCACACAGAGTTACACAGAGTTACACAGAGTTACACAGAGTTACACAGAGTTACACAGAGTCACACAGAGTTTTAGAGAGTCATAATGTGTCCGGCTTCCTCTGCCTCATCCGCCTGCCTCATCCCCTTGCCCCGCTGCGCTCTGGCGCTGTCTGCGCTGCTCGCGCTGTCTTGGTTGTCCGTTAATCCTCCGCGTGACTCTGTGTGACTCGTCCCCAGTCCCTCGTTCCTCCTTCCTCGCCTCCCTTCACGGTCGCCTCAGATGGCGCGGCCACCGGCGACGCTCCACTGCTGACGCACCCACCAGCGCGCCTCATAGCAACGGTACATGTTCCCGGCGATCTGTTCGTAGCAGAGGCCACGTCCGGGCCGGCCCTCGCTCGCGATCACCGACGCGACGGTTCCACCCAGCTCCGAGTGGCGCAGCAGCACGGGCCAGAGCGCATCCCGAATCGCCAGCGCCCGCTGTTCCGCCGCGTACCAGTCCGCACGCGGATCCACGTACACGCGCACCAACGCCTCGATCTCCGCAGTGGCGCGCCCGGCGTAGCCCGCTAGCGCCACCACCTCGGCGTCTATCGGCACAGTGATCGCGCACTGCGGCATATAGGCCAGATTCACATCCTTGGGTTGGCCGACAAAGACCGCGTTCGCCACGCCGTAGCGCGTCGCGTCCGCCGACGAGAGCGCCGCGAATGGCGACGTCCCGCCGACGAGGCAGCCCGATACGATCAGCGACTGCATCGCTTGTAGCGCCGCTAGCGTGGCCGGCTGAGTTGGCAGTGGCATTGCTCCCCATCATCCCTTTCCGTTCGTGTCGCCCACGCTCTACGCGCCGATCACACGCTCGCAGAACGCCTCTTGATGATCGCTGTCAAACGTCTCCACCGCGCCCGCGACGCGATAGATGGCGAGCTGCCCCGTCTCGGGATCGGTGTTGCGCTCATCCACCAGCACATCTCGGCGCTGAAAGGGAACCGGCGGCACTCCCTGGACGCTCGAAATCCAGAACACGTCATACGGCCGCGCGCCGCCCAGATCGAGGCGTTCCGCGTCCTCCGGCGCCGCCTGCTCGATAAGCACCGCGAT
>DATEGV010000190.1:0-6950 GCA_035279925.1 Ktedonobacterales bacterium
CACCCGCCGATACCATCCTCACAACGCTGCTCAACGACATCGCCGCCATCGCCGATGACTGTATCCTCGTCCTGGACGACTACCACGTTGTTGACTCCCAACCCGTTGACCGCGCCCTCACCTTCCTGCTCGATCATCTGCCACCCCACCTGCGCCTGGTCATTACCACCCGCGAGGATCCCCAGCTGCCCCTGGCCCGATTGCGCGCCGGCGATCAATTGACCGAGCTGCGTGTCGCGGACCTGCGCTTCTCCTCCACCGAAGCCGCCGAATTCCTCAACCACGTAATGGGCCTCGCGCTCTCAGCGACGGAGATCGCCGCGTTGGAGACCCGCACCGAAGGCTGGATCGCCGGTCTGCAATTGGCCGCGATCTCCTTGCGGGGGCATCAGGACGCGGCCAGCTTCATCGCCTCCTTCACCGGGAGTCACCACTTCGTGATGGACTATCTGGTGGAGGAGGTTCTGCAACAGCAGCCCGAAAGCGTGCAGACATTTCTGCTGCGCACCAGCGTCCTGGACCGACTCTGCGGTCCGCTCTGCGACGCCATGCTGCGCGACAGCGCCGGCCGCGGGCAGGAGTCGCTGGAATACCTGCAACACGCCAACCTCTTCATCGTCCCGCTGGACGACGAGCGGCGCTGGTTCCGCTATCACCATCTCTTCGCCGAGCTCCTGCGCCAGCGGCTACGCCAGCGCGCGGCGACGGCCGGAGCCGATGACCGGTGGGATATCGCCGAGCTCCACACGCGCGCCAGCCAGTGGTATGAGGAGAATGATCTGGACATCGAGGCCTTCCATCACGCCGCCGCCGCTGGCGACATCGAGCGCGCGGAGCGCCTGATTGAAGGCAGAGGCATCCCGCTGCACTTTCGCGGAGCCGTCACGGCAATCCTGGACTGGTTCGCGTCGCTGCCGACGGCAGCGCTGGACGCGCGGCCCTCATTGTGGGTGCGCTACGCCTCGCTGATGCTTGTCAACGGGCAAACGACCGGCGTGGAAGAGAAGCTCCAGGTTGCCGAGGAGGCGCTGCAAGCGCGGGGCGCGGACGGCGCGACGCGTAACCTGCTGGGACAGGTCGCCGCCGCGCGGGCCACGCTGGCGCTGACGCGCTACCAGCCAGAGCGCATGATCGAGCAGTCACGCCGCGCGCTCGACTACCTCAGCCCCGATCACCTGTCGCTACGCGCCAACGCGTACTTTACGCTCGGGTTCGCCTACATGCGCCAGGGCGAGCGCGCCGCCGCGCGCCAGGCGGAGATGGAGGCCATTGCGCTAAGCATGGAGGGTAAGGCCATCTTCACCTTCATCTTGGCGACGATCGGCCTGGGCAACCTCCAGGAGGCGGACAACGAGCTGTCACAGGCCGCCGAGACCTATCGGCGCGTGCTGGAGTTGGCGGGCGATCAGCCGTTGCAGATCATCTGTGAGGCGCACCTGGGCCTGGCGCGTGTGCTCTACGAGTGGAACGACCTGGACGGCGCGGAGCGTCATGGGCGGCAGAGCCTCGAACTGGCGCGGCAATATGAAAGCATCATAGACCGCTATGTTGTCTGTGAGGTGTTCCTCGCTCGCCTGAGGCTGGCGCGGGGCGATGTGGCCGGCGCGACCGCTCTGCTCGCTGAAGCCGGACAGTCCGCGCGCCAGAACGGCTTTGTGTTTCGCATCCCGGAGGTCGCCGCCGCGCAGGCGTCCCTCCTGCTGCGCCAGGGCAATCTAGCGGCGGCCGAGCAGCTTGCGCGCGCCCACAACCTCCCCATCTGCCAGGCTCGCGTCCACCTGGCCAGGGGAGACACCGCGACGGCGCTGGCGACGCTGGAGCCGTGGCGGCGGCAGGCGGAGGCGAAGGGCTGGGCCGATGAGCGGCTCAAACTGTCGGCGCTCCAGGCGCTGATCCTCCAGGCGCACGGCGCGAGCGATCAGGCGCTGCGCACGCTGGGCGAGGCGCTGGCGCTGGCGGAGCCGGGCGGATACATCCGCCTCTTCCTCGATGAAGGCCGCCCGATGGCCCGTCTCTTGTCCGCCGCCGCCGCGCGTGGAACGGCCCCAGACTACATCGGCAGACTGCTTGCCGCGTTCGAGGGTGAGCCACCGCCCAGCGACGACAGCGTATCTCAACCGCTCGCGCGGAGTCTAATCGAGCCTCTGAGCCAGCGCGAGATCGAAGTGCTCCAGCTCATCGCGCGGGGCCTCTCGAATCAGGAGATCGGTGAGCGCCTCTTCCTCGCCCTGGACACGGTGAAGGGGCACAACCGCAAGATCTTCGAGAAGCTCCAGGTCCAGCGGCGCACCGAGGCCGTCGCGAAGGCCCGCGCGCTCGGTCTGCTATAGCCGGCGCTCACGGTCCGAATTCACCCTCCAAACAACACCGCGAACAACACTTTCGTGTCTCGCGCGCCGACCCAGGCGCGGCTATGCTGCTTACGGATCGAATGAGTCGTCCAGATGGTTCTGACCGGCGACAGCGAGGAGAAGGCCATGAACGACCACGGCAACGCGGAGATGGGTCCCCGCCAACCAGCGGTGTATCAGATCAGGATCAAGGGTTCCCTGGGTCGCCAGTGGACCGACTGGTTTGAGGGGCTTGCCGTCACGCTGGACGACAACGGCGACACGGTGTTGACCGGTCTGGTGGTGGATCAGGCGGCGTTGCACGGGCTGCTCAGAAAGGTGCGTGACCTGGGCATGCCGCTCGTGTCGGTCGGCCCAGTCACCTGACCCTGCTGGTCGGACGCTGAATTCAGGCAACCCACGACGACCACCACACTGCGACACGAAGGGAGCGCGCAATGCAACAGGCGATGTATCCAGTGCAATTCTCGACGGACTATCCAGATCGGCCGCTCAATCGGCTCACCACATTCTTTCGGCTTATCACCATCATCCCCATCGCCGTTGTCCTTGGGGCTGTTGGCGGACAGTCGTGGCAAGACACCTCGACCAAGCACAACTTTGCCTTCGCGGCGGGGACCGCCGGACTCCTATTCGTCGGGCCGCTGCTCATGATTGTCTTTCGCAAGAAGTACCCGCGCTGGTGGTTCGACTGGAATCTGGAGCTGCTGCGCTTCAGCAACCGCATAGCGATCTACCTGCTCCTGATGGACGATCGCTATCCCTCGACCGACGAGCAGCAGTCGGTGCACCTCGACTTCCCCTATCCGGACGCCCAGCACGAGCTGAATCGCTGGCTGCCACTGGTGAAGTGGTTCCTCGCGATCCCACACTATATCTTCCTGTTCTTCCTGTACATCGCGGTGCTCGTCGTGGTGATCGTCGCCTGGTTCGCCATCCTGCTCACCGGGCGCTACCCACGTGGCGTCTATCGCTTCATCGAAGGCGTGATCCGCTGGCAAAACCGCGTCGTCGGGTACGCCTTCCTGCTGGTTACTGATCGTTACCCGCCGTTCAGCCTGGCGGCGTAGGGCGCGCGTACGGGCAACGCGGCAAGCAAGCGCATACATGCCAATGAGGAGACACCCCATGAAAGCAATCCTGTTCCCAAAGTATGGCTCGCCGAAGGTTCTTCGGCTCGAAGAGGTTGAGAAGCCGGCGCCCAAAGACGACCAGGTGTTGATCAAGGTGCGCGCGGCGTCCATCAACTCGCTGGACTGGCACTTCATGCGCGGCAGCCCGTTTCTGGTCCGCGTCTCGGGGAGCGGGATACGCCGGCCCAAAGACCCGCGCCTCGGCGTGGACCTCGCGGGAACGGTGGAAGCGGTCGGCGCGAAGGTCACGCGGTTGCGGGTCGGCGATGCGGTGTTTGGGAGGGGAGACGGCGCGTTTGCCGAGTATGCCTGCGCTCGGGAAGACGCCCTCGTGGCGAAGCCGGCCACGATGACCTTCGAGACGGCCGCCGCCGTGCCCATCGCGGCGCTCACCGCGCTGGAGGCGCTGCGCGACCGGGGAGGAATCCAGGCGGGGCAACAGGTCCTGATTTATGGCGCGTCCGGCGGCGTGGGAAGCTTCGCCGTTCAGCTTGCCAAATACTTTGGGGCGGAGGTCACCGCCGTCTGCGGCCCACGCAGTGTCGAGCAGGCGCGCTCGCTTGGCGCGGATCACGTCATAGATTACACGAAGGAAGACTTCAGCAAGAAGGGGCTGCGCTACGACGTGATTCTGGGCGTGAACGGCTATCGCCGGGTCTCGGCGTTCCGGCGGGCGCTGCGTCACGGGGGAACGTATGTCATGGTGGGCGCGGCCAATGCGCGTCTCATGCGGGCCATGGCCCAGACGATGTTCGCCGGGGCGGTCATGTCCAGGGTGTCGCGCAAGAACGCGCGCACATTCATGGCGAAGCCGCGGCGGGCCGATCTGGAGCTCGTGCGCGATCTCATCGTGGCGGGCAAGGTCACGCCAGTCATTGACGCTTGTTACCCGTTGGCGGATACCGTTGAAGCGATGCGGTATTTCGAGGAGGTTCATCCGCGCGGCAAAGTCGTCATCACGGTGGACCACAACAGGCCCTAGCGGCGATGAGGAGACTGCCATGAATGCGGTGGCGACAGGTGAGCGCATGCGCGCGATTGTTCATGACCGGTATGGGTCTCCCGCCGTGCTGCGCCTCGACGACATTCCACAACCCACCCCAAAGGACGATGAGGTTCTCGTCAAAGTCCACGCCACGACCGTCAATCGGACCGACGCCGCCGTTCGTGGGGGCGGGGATCTCATCACCCGCCTCGGTTACTCCGTCATCACGACGGGTAGCCCGTTCAAGGCGCTGCGGCGACCGGGAGCCCGAATCCTCGGCACGGAGCTGGCCGGCGTGGTCGAGGCGATCGGCGCGGGCGTCACCCGGTTCGCCGTCGGCGAGCGTGTCTTCGGCGCCAATGCCGGCAGATTCGGCGCGCACGCGGAGTATGTCTGCGTGCGGGAGAGCGCGCCCCTCGCGCGCATGCCGGAGACTATGACCTTCGCGGAGGCGGCGGCGATCCCCGACGGGGCGATGCTGGCGCTGGGATGTCTGCGGAAGGTGAACCTCCAGCGCGGGCAGCGCATCCTCATCTATGGGGCCGCGGGCGCCATCGGCTCGGCCGGCGTCCAGCTCGCCAAGGCATTCTTCGGCGCGCGTGTCACCGCCGTCTGTAGCGCGAGGAACATCGAGCTTGCGCGGTCGCTGGGAGCCGATGAGGTCATTGACTACACACGCGACGACTTTACGAAAAACGGCCAGACCTACCACGTCATCTTCGACGCCGTCGGCAAGCACCGATTCCGGCGTTGCAAACGCTCGCTTGAGCGGGGTGGCCGCTACATCGCGACCGATGGCTGGCGGAACCTGTGGCTGTCCCTGTGGACCGCGCGCGTCGGCGACAAACGTGTGATGCTCGACATCCCGCCGCACTACCGCCAGCAAGATCTCGTCCTGCTCGCGGACCTGGTCGAGGCCGGCAAGTATCGCGCGGTCATTGATCGCCGCTACCCGATGGACCAGGTGGTCGAAGCGACGAGGTACGTCGAGACGCAACGCAAGACCGGCAGCGTCGTGCTTACGGTCAGCGGCGATCTCATGGTCTGAGCGGGACGCCGCCCGACACGTCTGTGTGAGCCAGTTCACTATACATGCGCGCGCCGCTCAGCTATACTAGGTCGCAACCTGACAGCTTGAGTACCAGGAGCGGCATCCATGCGAACACGACCGCGCGCGTCATCGGCTATCAATTCTACGCTGGCCCGGCGTCTGGCCGCGAGCCTCGCTCTGCTGGGCCTGTTGCTGCTGGCCGCGTGCGGGCAGTCCAGCGCCATCGCTGGCCGAAAAGCCACCCCGACGCCGACCGCGCGTATCGCGGGCAAGACGACGCCGACCGGCAGCGCCACCGCGAGCGCCGGGGCCACCGCTCAACCCACCCCCACCAACGCGCCCTTCGTCTGCGCCAACCCCGCCGGTTCCTCGCTCACCTACGCCTTCGTGAACGCCGACCACCAGATCTACATGGTGTCGGGCTGCTCCGCTCCCGTGCAGCTCACAACGGCCCCGCGCGCCGATCCTCAATCGAGCCCCAATCCGGTCGCCTGGTCACGCTCGCATCGCTATCTCGCCTATGAGCCGAATCTTTCGCAGACCGACTGCCTCAACATCCTGGACACGACGACCAGCGCCGTTCTGAACACCCGGTACGACTGCTACAACGGCGGAACCGACCCGAACGGCGATGTGCGAAGTTTCGTCGGCTGGATAGATGACAACACCTTCCTCGGCCGCATAGATTCTGGCGTGAGCAATAACCCCGACCCCGCCTCTCTCGTGCGCGTGGACATCCACACCCAGGCGGAGACGTCCCTTCTCTCAACCTCCTGGATCACGGACCCACGGGTGCGCGGCTCGTTCGTCTTCTTTGGCAGCCGCGTCCATCCCACCGACACGAACGCCTATCTCTCTCGTCTCTCCCTGGCCGGTGGCAGCGTGACCCACCTCGTCAATCTCGGTCTCACCGGCAACGGCGGCTGCCAGGTGGTGCCGGGCCCCTGTAGCTGGACGGCTCCCTGGGATGCCAGCCCCGACGGCGCGCACATCTTGTTTCACAATCCCGGTGCGGACTCTCTGCCCAGCGACACACACATGGTCCCAAACACACCCATCTATTACGCCAACGCCGACGGCTCCGGGGCCGTCCAAGTCTTGAGCGGAATCACGGCGCAGGGGATGACCGGCGCTGTGTTCGACCCCACCGGCGCGCGCGCAACCGCCTACGTCTCGTCGGACTACAGCAGCACCGATTTCGTCTATCAGGCGCTGCCACAGGGCGCGCTCCAGCGCATCGCTGGCAGCTACAGCAGCGTCTGGCGCGCGGACGGGCAGGCCGTCGTAGACGTGAAAACCACCTACTCGGGCAACCTGGCACTCTCCACCGCGAGGCTCATTGACCTTGCCACCGGGCAGACCACCGCCCTGCCGGCCAACACGACGCAATATCTGTGGGCGAGCTAGGGCCGAGCCATCACCGCGCCCGC